>NZ_JBHXFI010000051.1:0-57941 GCF_042724075.1 Streptomyces sp. NPDC127097
GTGCGCGGGCCGCGCGCGGGGGCGGGGCCTCGCTCCCCCGGCCCGCGACACTGTCCGCTCCGGGGCTGCGCCGGGGCTCAGCCCTGCTGGAAGAGCTCCGCCGGCAGGGGCTTGAGCAGCGCGTAGAGGTCGTCGGTGATCGGCCGGTCCCAGCTGGCGATGGTGACCAGCACACCGTCGCTGCGGTCGAACTGGGCGCAGGAGATCCGGCTCTCGGAGCACTTGATGCGCTTGACGATCAGCAGGTTGTCGTCGTGCATCACGGGGGTGTCCTCGCTCTCGACGACCGTCACCGGTTCGTCGTTGCCGAGCGCCGCGAGCAGCTGGGCCACCTCGAAGGGCACCTGGTCGTCCTCCAGCTCACGGGCCGGGGAGCCTTCCGGCAGATTGCCGATGATCATCGCGGGGCCGCGGCCGCCGAACAGGTCGTAGCGGAGGAAGACGCCCTGGCAGCTCCCGTCGGGCGCGGGCAGCAGCCCGGCTCCGAGATTGCCCGGCCAGTCCCCGGGGTCCATGGCGAGGACGTCGAAGTCAGGCCCGGCGGGCGTGGCTGCGCTGCGGCGGCGGAGGAAGGACATGCCGCCATCGTACGTGGCCCGGCCGGGCGCGCCGCGCGGACGTCGGGGTCGGCGACACCCCGTGCGCGGCGCCGCCGCCCGCTCCGTGGCCGGTGGTCTCAGGCCCGGTCGGCCAGCGCGCGCAGCCGGCGCAGCGCCTCGTCGGCCGCGGCATACGGCACGAAGAGGTGATCGTGGTGGAAGCCCGCGACGACATTGCAGCTGAGGCCGGCCTGGGCGAGGGCGGTGGCGACGGCGGCGGTCAGGCCGACGGCGTCCAGTGCGGAGTGCACCCGCAGGGTGATCCAGGCGGCGACATAGTCGTACGCCAGGCCGGCGCGGTCGGCCTCTTCCTGGTGGACGACGAGGGTGCGGCCCTCGGGTTCGGAGACGGTGACCACCGGGGTCAGCCCCTCGGGGACCGCGCCCGGGACGCTGACGAAGACGTAACGGCCCTCGTTCCGCTCGGGACGCATCCCGCTCAGCAGGGCCCGGAGATCGCGCTCACCTGTCATGCGCCCACCCTAGGTGACCTGTCCGCCCTCCCTGCACCGAGGCCCGTCCGGCACCGAGGCCGGGCAACGCCCCGGCAGGACATATGTCATCCCCAGGTCATGACGCACGGCTCTGCCGGGCCGGCTGCCGCTCTTCGTAGGCTCGACGTCATGTTCACCTCTCACAAAGCCGGACGAGACGACTCCTGGGAAGGCGTCGTCGTCCATAAGTCGCGGGGCATGCTCGATGGCTCGAACATGTACCACTTCGTTGAGGTCCGCCTGGCCGACGGCGCATCCGTGAAGGTCCGGATCAGCCGCCGGCTCTGGAAGTCGGTCGAGGTCGACGATCGGATCGTCAAGCGACCGGGCGCCGACCCTGCCAGGGAGTAACCCTCGGCCATGATGTTCCGTCAGAATGCCGCGCTCATCGGGGAGTTCGCTCTCCGTACGGCGCAGGCCATGCTCAGTTGCGGGTGACCGCGCCCGAGGAGGCGGCCTGGACAGCGGCTGGGCGTCCTCGGCGGGGAACTGCCGCGGATGGCCCTGTGCTGCCTGCGGGACGCGTCCGGCCGACGTCGGTCCACCCGGCAAAAAGGGGCCCTTCCCCGTATGAGGAAGGGCCCCTTGGCAGAGCGCCCGGCAGGTCTTGCACCTGCATTTCCCACCGGCTGGTGGACGTCTTTCCTTGGACCACAGACGCGTGGCTCCGGCCCGCGGACCGAAGCTGCGTCATGATCATACTGCATCGGCGCGCCGGCGGGAATCCGCCGGCCAGGCCCTACGGGGCGCCGTCCCGGCCTTCCCGGCGCCGCTCGTGGTGGCGGGCGACCCGGGCGCGGTTGCCGCAGGAGGGGGCGCACCACTCCTGGCGGGCGTGGCTCTTGACGAAGTAGCGCACACAGCGTGGGGCGGGGCAGGCCCGCAGCCGGTCGCGGTCCGGTCCGTCGAGGAAGGTGAGGGCGGCACGGGCCAGCGCGGCGACGATCCGGTCGGCGGCCGACGGGGAGCCGGCCGGCCGCAGCCGCAGCGCGGGCCGGGCGTCCGGCTCCCAGCTGAGCCGGGGCACCGTGGGGACCAGGGCCGCCGCGGTGTTCAGCCGGCGGATCGCCTCCACCTCCGGGAGGAGCCGGTGGGCGTCGGCGGAACTGGGCGGTCCCGGCCGGACGGCGCGGGCGAACAACGACCGCACCGCGGCCCGCAGCTCCCGTACGGCGGTGTGCAGCGGCTCGTCCACGGTGACCGGCTGCCCGTCGCAGTCCAGCAGCGCGGCCCGTTCGCGCACCCAGACCGCGAGCCCTTCCGGGTCGGCCAGGTCATCGGCGACACCGCCGTGCCCGTCGTGGCGGATGGTGACGGCGAGGTCGAGGGCGAGCTGTGTTGCGGCCATGTGGCTAATGGTAACGTCACCGGCAACCATTAGCTGGCTGAGGGGGGCGGTGTGGCCGACGTGCGTCAACTGCTGGGCGACTTACGGAGCTTGGCGGGTGCGCTGCCCGTATGCGGCCCACCGACGGCACCCGGCGGACGGGCGGGACTGTGCACCGCACGACTCCCCGGCGCCGGGCGGGCGCAGGCTCCCGAGCCGTACGCCAAGACAAAGGAGCTGCTGCTGTGGCCATGACGACGGAGCACACGATGCCGGCCGAGGCGATACGGGCCGCGATCGAGGCGGGTCAGGAGCGGCTGCGCGCCTTGCTGCCCGCCCTGACCGACGATGAGGTGCGGGAGCCCAGCGAGTTGCCCGACTGGTCCCGTGCGCATGTCCTCTCCCACATCGAAGGCGTCGGGCTGGCGCTGGCCCGGCAGGCCCGTTATGCGCTGCGCGGGGAGCTGATCGAGCCGTATGACGGTGGCCGCCCGGCGCGCGCCGCCGCGATCGAGGCCGGCGCGCTGCGGGACGCGGCGGCGCTGCGGGAGGCCGTACGGGCCGCGCTGGCCGAGGCGTCGGCGGCCTGGGCGGCGGTCGGCCCGGCCGACTGGTCGCGGCCGGTGCGGCATCGCGACGGCGATCTGCGCTCCGCGTTGCTGGCCTGGTGGCGGGAGTTGGAGATCCATACGGCGGACGCCCGGATCGGTTACGGCCCGCGGGACTGGCCACGGGAACTGTGCCTGCACCTGCTGGACCATATGGCGCCCCGCGTCCCCGGGGACCTGCATCTCGTGCTGACGGCCACGGACGGCACGCTGTCACGGCGGTACGGTCCCGGGGACGCGCCGACGGTGACCGTGAGCGGCCCGCTCGGTGATCTCGCGGCCTGGATGACCGGCCGCAGGCCGCACCACCCGCTCGACTGCCGCCGGTCGGGGGAAGCGGCCCCGCTGCCCGAACTGCTCGGCTGGCCGTAGCGGTCCGCCTCCCGGAAGGAGCCTCATGTCACTGCCCGAGTCCGGCAGCCCTCCCGTGCTGAACCTCTGGAAGGCGGGCCTGAGCGCCGTACCGCCCGAGGTCTGGCGGCGCGCGGACCGGGAGGTGCTGATCCTGGCCGACAACGCGCTGACCGAGATCCCGGCGGCGCTCGGCCGGCTGCGTGCGCTGCACACCCTCGACCTCGGTCACAACTCCCTGACCGCGGTCCCCGACGAGATCGGCGAGCTGGCCGGGCTGACCCGTTTCCTCTATCTGCACGACAACCGGCTCACCACGCTGCCGGACACCCTCGGCGGACTGGACCGGCTCGGCTATCTCAACGTCGGCGAGAATCCGCTCGGCCGGCTGCCGGCCGCGCTCGGCGGGATGGCCGGGCTGGTCGAACTCCGTGCGCAGCAGGCGGAGTTGACCGACCTCCCGGAGTCACTGGGGCGGCTCGGCCGGCTCCGGGAGCTGTGGCTGGGCGGCAATGCGCTGACGGCGCTGCCCGGGAGCCTCGCGGCGCTGCGCGAACTGCGGGTGCTGGAACTACGGGACAACGCGCTCCCCCACGTCCCCGAGGCGCTGCGTACTCTGCCGCTGCTGCGCCGGATCGATCTGCGCGGCAACCGGATCGCGGAGCTGCCGCCCTGGATCGCCCGGCTGCCGTCGCTGGAGAAGCTGGATCTGCGCTGGAACACCGTGGCGGACGGGGCGAAGCCGGTCCGGGCGCTCCGGGAGCGCGGGTGCGTGGTGCTCACCTGACCGCTGCCGCTGCTCGTGTGCCCGTGCCACCGGCGTGTCCCGTGCCACGGCGTGTCGTGCGCTCGGGCGACACGCCCTACGTGAGGTCGAATTCGCCCTCGCGCGCGTCGAGGACGAAGGCGCGCCACTCGGCGGGGGTGAAGATCACCGCCGGGATCTCGGGGCTGCGGCGGTTGCGCATCGCGATATAGCCCTCGACGAAGGCGATCTGGACGCCGCCCACGCCCTGGGGGCTCGACTGCCACTCGGCCTGCGTCAGGTCGAGATCGGGCCTGGGCCCGCCCACGAGCCGCTGCTCCGTGATGCTGTCGGTCACGTGTCCCGCACCTCCCGGTTCGTCGTCCGCGGTCAGCCTAACCACTGTGTCCCGGGACGGACAGGGGACGTGGCGAGGCGGTGGAGTGGTGATCCGCGGGTGGGCGCGCCGGCCGGGCGAGCCCGCCCCCGTGGGCTGTCAGCCGCCCGGCGTGTCGGCGCCCACCAGCCACATCGCGAAGAACTGGGAGCCACCGCCGTAGGCGTGTCCCAACGCCGTTCGGGCGCCGTCGACTTGGTGGTCGCCGGCCGTGCCCCGTACCTGGAGGGCGGCCTCCGCGAAGCGGATCATGCCGGAGGCGCCGATCGGGTTGGTGGACAGCACCCCGCCCGAGGGGTTGACGGGCAGCGCGCCGTCGAGTTCGGTGACGCCGGACTCGGTGAGTTTCCAGCCCTCACCCTCCTCGGCGAAGCCCAGGTTCTCCAGCCACATCGGCTCGTACCAGCTGAAGGGGACGTACATCTCCACCGCGTCGATCTGCCGGCGGGGGTCGGTGATGCCGGCCTGCCGGTAGACATCGGCGGCGCAGTCCTTGCCGGCCTGCGGCGAGACGAAGTCCTTGCCGGCGAAGAGGGTGGGTTCGCTGCGCATCGCCCCGCCGTGCACCCAGGCCGCCGGGTGCGGGGCGCGGGCGGCCCCGGTGCGGTCGGTGAGGATCATGGCGCAGGCCCCGTCGGAGGACGGACAGGTCTCGGAGTAGCGGATCGGGTCCCAGAGCATCGGGGATGCCTGGACCTTTTCGAGGGTGAGGTCCTTCTCGTGGAGATGGGCATAGGGGTTCTTGAGCGCGTTGCGGCGGTCCTTGTAGGCGACGAGGGAGCCGATGGTGTCGGGGGCGCCGGTGCGCCGCATGTACGCGCGGACGTGCGGGGCGAAGAAGCCGCCGGCACCGGCGAGCAGCGGCTGCTGGAAGGGGATCGGCAGGGACAGGCCCCACATGGCGTTGGACTCGGACTGCTTCTCGAAGGCGAGGGTGAGGACGGTGCGGTGGACCCGGGCGGCGACGAGGTTGGTGGCGACCAGGGCGGTGGAGCCGCCGACCGAGCCGGCGGTGTGCACCCGCAGCATCGGTTTGCCGACGGCGCCCAGGGCGTCGGCGAGGTACAGCTCGGGCATCATCACGCCCTCGAAGAAGTCGGGGGCCTTGCCGATCACCACGGCGTCGATGTCCGCCCAGGTCAACTGGGCGTCGTCCAGGGCGCGCCGGGCGGCCTCGCGGACGAGTCCGGCGAGGGAGACGTCCCGGCGGGCGGCGACGTGCCGGGTCTGGCCGATGCCGACGACGGCCACGGGCTCCTTGCTCGCCTCACTCATCGGGTCTCCCCTTCCAGGACGGCGACCAGGTTCTGCTGGAGGCACGGTCCAGAGGTCGCATGGGCGA
Source organism: Streptomyces sp. NPDC127097 (assembly GCF_042724075.1). Classification (NCBI taxonomy): domain Bacteria; kingdom Bacillati; phylum Actinomycetota; class Actinomycetes; order Kitasatosporales; family Streptomycetaceae; genus Streptomyces; species Streptomyces sp. NPDC127097. The sequence goes on from NZ_JBHXFI010000051.1 coordinate 5,864, forward strand.
GTGCGCGGTCGGACTCGCCCCGGTGGATGCGGGCGGCGGCCTCGCCCAGGCGGATCAGCCCGGCGGCCATGACCGGGTTGGCGGCGAGCGCGCCGCCGGACGGGTTGATCCGGACCGTGCTGTCCGGCGTGTCGAGCTTCAGGGCGCGGCGCAGCACGACTTCCTGGGAGGTGAAGGGGGCGTGCAACTCGGCGGTGTCGACCGGCCTTTCGAAAGCGCCGGCGCGCTCGGCGGCGAGCCGGGTGGACGGTGAGTCGGTGAGGTCGCGGACGCCCAGGGCGTGTGCCTCGATGCGGTGGTCGAGGCCGCGTATCCAGGCGGGGCGGTCGGTCAGCCGGCGGGCGGTGTCACCGGCGGCGAGGACGACGGCGGCCGCACCGTCGTTGATGGGCGGGCAGTCGCCGGTACGCAGTGGGGCGACGAGGTGCTCGCCGGCGGGCACGGCGCCGCGCGGCTGGGCGTGCGGAGGGGACTCGGCGGCCGTGCGGCTGCGGGCCGCGATACCGGCCAGCGCCCGCTCGTCGGTCAGTCCCGCGTCGATCAGGGCCTGGGCCTGGAGGGCGGCGAGGGCGACCGAGTCGGGCCACAGCGGGGCCACGTAGTAGGGGTCGAGCTGGCGGGTGAGGACCTCGCGGACGTCACCGGGCGAGGACTTGCCGTACGCGTAGACCAGCGCGGTCTCCGCCTCGCCGGTGAGGAGCTTCACCCAGGCTTCGTACAGTGCCCAGGCGCCGTCCATCTCGACATGGGATTCGGAGATCGGCGGCCAGGCGCCGACGCCGTCCAGGGCCATGGTGAAGGAGAAGGCGCGGCCGGCGAGGTAGTCGGAGGAGCCGGAGCAGGTGAAGTCGATGTCCCGGGCCGCCAGGCCGGTCCGTGCCAGGACGTCGTGCAGCACCGGCATCAGCATCTCGACCTCGGAGGTCTCCGCGCTGTCGCGGACATGATCGCTCTGCCCGAAGGCGACGATGGCGACCTCGCGCATCAGATCAGCTCCTTGTAGCTGTCGTAGTCGGCATCGGGTTCGCCGGTGGGGCGGTAGTGGTCGGGGAAGCGGCCGTCCTCGGTCCATACGGGTTCCACCCGCAGCCCCATGCGGACCCGGTCGTACGGGATGCCGCCGATCCGGGCGTGCAGGGCCAGGTCGGCGCCGTCCAGGGCGATATGGGCGTAGACGTAGGGGACCTCGATGTCGAGGTTCTTGGCCTTGATGTTGACGATGCAGAAGGTGGTGACGGTGCCGCGGGGGCCGACCTCGACCTGGGTGTCGGTGGCGACGCCGCAGGTGGGGCAGGCGCCGCGGGGCGGGACATAGACCTTGCGGCAGGAGGGGCAGCGTTCGCCGATGGTCTTGTGGTCGGCGAGGGCCCGGAGGTAGCGGGACTGGGCGCGGCCGGGGGCGTAGGTGTAGTCGAGCCGGGCGGGGGCGATGATGACGGTGACGGGGTCGGCGAACTCCCCGTCGTGCGGGGCGGGTTCGGCGTCGCCTGCGGGGCCGTCGTCCGGCTCGAAGCAGGCGATGTCGGTGATCGCGCCGGTGCGCTGCGCGGCCCAGCGGATCCGGACCCGCATTCCGGTGCGCACCGCGTCGGGGCCGGGTGCGTCCAGTGCGTGCAGCAGCGCGGTGTCGGCGCCGTCGAGCCGGACCAGGACCCAGGCGAAGGGGGTGGCGAGCGGCTGGCAGCGGCGGGGGGACGGGTTCCAGGCCCAGGTGGTGACGGTGCCGGCGCCGCCCACCTCGACCAGCTCGCGGATCTCCTCGGCGGTGACCGGGTCGTACTCGGTGGGCGGTACGACCACCCGGCCGTCGCTCGCCGTGACACCGAGGACGGTGCGCTCGCGCAGCCCGGTGAGAAAGGCGCTCTGGACGGGGCCGAGCGAGCGGGTGAAGGGGAACTCCACGACGAGGGGCGCCGTGAGGACCTCGGACATTCGGGACTCCTTGCCTTAGGCCCGCCGGTAGACGGGCGGGCGCTTCTCCGCGAAGGCCCGGGAGCCCTCTTTGGCGTCGGCGGTGTCGAAGACCGGCCGGCCGCGGGCGAGTTCGGCCGCCAGCCCGTCGGTCTCGGTCATCCCGGCGGTCTCGTAGACGGATGCCTTGACGGCCTCGACGGCCAGCGGGCCACAGGCGTTGATGAGTTCGGCGATCTCCAGGGCCTTGTCCCGGGCGGTCCCGTCGGGCACGACATGGCCGATCAGACCGATGCGCTCGGCCTCGGCCGCGGGGTAGGGCCGGCCGGTGAGCAGCATCTCCAGGGCGTGGGTGCGGGGGATCTGGCGGGCGAGACGGACGGTGGAGCCGCCGATGGGAAACAGTCCGCGCCGGACCTCGAAGAGCCCGAAGGTGGCGCCCTCACCGGCGACCCGGATGTCGGTGCCCTGGAGGATCTCCGTCCCGCCCGCGACGCAGTACCCCTCGACGGCGGCGATCACCGGCTTGCGGGGACGGTGGTGCCGCAGCATCGCCTTCCAGTGCAGGTCCGGGTCGGCGCGCAGCCGGTCACGGTACTGCTCGCCGGCCATCCCGTCGCCCGCGAGGGCCTTGAGGTCCATACCGGCGCAGAAGGTGCCGCCGGCGCCGGTGAGGACGATGGAGCGGATCTCGTCGTCCTCGTCTGCGGCGAGCCAGCCGTCGTACAGGCCCACCAGCATCGGCAGCGAGAGCGCGTTCTTCGCCTCCGGCCGGTTGAGGGTGAGCACCAGCGTCGCGCCGACGCGCTCCACCGACAGATGTTCCGTACCACCCATGTTCCGTCCTCCCGTCTCACGACGAGAACAGGTTGCAGTAGCCGCACAGCGACTTCAAGGCTTTTCTGACAGACAGTCAGATTTCTTGGCCGCGGCCCTTCCCAGCTCCTCGCGGCGGCGCTCTAATGACGGCCTACGGGGCGCCTCTTCGATCTCCGTGGAGCGAAGAGACACCCCCTAGCCGACGCCCGCCCGGTCTGGAGGAGACGTGGAGTACAACCTTGCCGACCTCTTCGAGTCGATCGTCGACACGGTCCCCGACCGCGAGGCGCTGGTGTACGTCGACCACCCCGGGACCGGCGCGGAGCGGCGGCTGACGTACGCGGAGCTGGACCGCGCGGCCAACCGTCTGGCCCACCACCTCGCCGACCACGGCATAGGCCCGGGCCGGCACGTCGGGCTGCACCTCTACAACGGCATCGAATATCTCCAGGCCGCCTACGCCTGCCTGAAGATCCGCGCCGTCCCGGTCAACGTCAACTACCGGTACGTGGAAGAGGAGTTGGCCTACCTCTACCGGGACGCCGACCTGGCGGCGCTGGTCTTCGACGCGGAGTTCACCGCGCGGGTGGCCGCCGCCCTCCCCCAGGCCCCCGGGTTACGGCATCTCGTCCGGGTCGGCACCCCGCCGCCCGGCGCCCCTGAACCACGGATCGCGCCCGTCGCCCTCACGGACGCCGAGGCCGCCGCCTCCCCCGCCCGCGGCTTCGGCCCGCGCTCCGCCGACGACCGGATCATCATCTACACCGGCGGGACCACCGGCCTGCCCAAGGGCGTGATGTGGCGCCACGAGGACATCTTCTTCTCCGGGATGGGCGGCGGGGCACCGACCGGTGAACCGGTCAAACGGCCGCAGGAGCTGGCCGAACGGGTCGCGGCCGGGGGCGACGGCCTGACCTTCTTCCCCACGCCCCCGCTGATGCACGGTACCTCCACCCTCACCGCGTTCATCGCCTTCCACTTCGGCCAGAAGGTCGTCATCCACCGCAAGTACGTGCCCGAGGAGGTGCTGCGGACCATCGAGCGGGAGCGGGTCACCAGCGTCTCCCTGGTCGGTGACGCCATGCTGCGCCCGCTGGTCGATGCGCTCAGCGGGCCGCTCCAGGGCACCGACTGCTCCTCGCTGTTCAGCGTCAGCAGCTCCGGGGCGATCCTCTCCGAGACGGTCCGCGCCCAGTTCAGCGCCCTGGTCCCGGGCGCCCTGCTGCTCAACAACTTCGGCTCCTCCGAATCCGGCTTCAACGGCACCGCCACCACCGACTCCGGCCCCGACAAGGGCTTCCGGCTTCAGGTCAACTCCCGTACGGCGGTGGTGGATCCGGCGACCAACGAGCCGGTCACGGTCGGCGAGGTGGGCCGGCTCGCCCAGCGCGGGCACGTACCGCTGGGCTACTACAACGACCCGAAGAAGACCGCCGAGACCTTCTTCGAGGCGCACGGGGAGCGCTGGGTGCTGCTCGGCGACATGGCCACCGTCGACGAGGCGGGCATCGTCACCGTCCTCGGCCGGGGCTCGCAGTGCATCAACTCGGGCGGGGAGAAGATCTATCCGGAGGAGGTCGAGCAGGCCCTGAAGGCCCACCCGGACGTCTATGACGCGCTGGTGGCGGGCGTGCCGGACGAGCGGTGGGGCAATCGGGTCGCGGCCGTGGTCCAACTGCGGCCGGGAGCCGCGCCGTTGGACCTCGCGGGCATCCAGCTGCACTGCCGGACACGGCTGGCGGGCTACAAGATTCCGCGCACCGTCGTCTTCACCGACCACATCCGGCGCTCCCCCAGCGGCAAGGCGGACTACCGCTGGGCGAAGGCGGTGGCGGCGGGCGAACGGACCGTCTGAGCCGAGCGGTCCGTCCGAGCCGAGCGGTCCGTCCGCCCGCCACCGGGCGCGCGGGCTGCCGCGGGGCTCAGGCCCCGGCGCAGACCGACCGCAGCGAACGGGCCAGCGCCACGGTGTGCAGCCCGTCCAGCTGCCGCTCCGCGCGGACCCGTGCGGCGGCGATGGACAGCAGCGGGGTGCAGGAGGGCGCCGAGCGGGCGTGCGGGGAGGCGGCGATGGCCCGCACCAGCTCGCCGTTGACGCGGTTGATCTCCTTGCGCACCTCTTGGAGGTCGGGCCGCTCGGTCGGCGCCTTCGCCGGGTTCGCGTCCCACTGGCGGTACAGCCCGCGCTGTACGACCTTGTTGGCCTCGATCTGGTCCCGGAAGATCCGCGTCGTCGCCGCGGGATCGGCGCCCAGCTGCCGGGCCTGCTCCGCCACGCTCTTCAGCACCTCCTGCTCACGGGCCGGGTCATCGATCGGACTGCCGGTACCCCATTTCGCCGCGGCCACCAGATCGGCGGTGGCCAGCCGCTCCGCCGAGAACGTGGCGAGCGGCCGGAGCCGGCTGTACGGGGAGTGCGCGGCGGCAGCGGGCGCGGCGGCCCGGGCCTGCGGGGCGGCCGCCGGGGCCTTCGGGACGGCCGGGGCCGCGGCGGCCGCTCCGGCTCCGGCGAACAGGACGGTCACGGCGGCGCCGGCTGCCAGGGCGCTCCGTATCGAGGGGGTCAGCTGCACGGTGGGGGCCTTTCTCACGACTCCGGGACTTCGGGACTCCGGGTCTCCGGGACTTTGGGGCTCCGGGACTCCGGGACTCCGGGGGGGGAAGTCCCGGTCAGCGTACGGCCGCGCCCCCGGCAAGACCGGGCAATCGTCGTGTGGAGGGGCATTTCCGTGCAGCGGCCGGTACGTGTCGGCGCGGGCCCGCCGGCCGCCTGGCAGGGCCTCGCGTCAGGCGCATCAGGCGCATCAGGCGCGTCCGGACGGCCGGCGGGCGTCCGGCCGGCCGGGTGCGGCAAAGCACCCGAGCATCAGCGTGTGCGGCGACTCGCAGAAACCGGGCTACGGCAAGACCACCGACGGTTCCGCCTACACCTATGCCACCGTCACCGTCCGCGCCGGGAAGAGCTGCCACGTCTCCGTCGGGAACGGATGAGGAGTACCAGGACCGGATGGAGCAACGGCACTCTGCTCCGGCACCGGAGAGAGTGCCGTTGGTCCTCGTCCTGGGCAGGGGGCGGACGCCGCGCGCGCCATGCCCCCGCTCCGGCCTGCCAAGGCGGCCTGCTACGACTGCGACGCGAGGAACGCGCTGACCGCGGCGAGGAATTCCCCGGGGCGCTCCTCGTGGACGAGCGGGCCGGCGCCCTCCACCGTCACCAGGCGGGCATCGGGGAGCCGCTCGACCAGTTCGTCGAGGTGTCCCTGCGGGATGTCACTGGCCGCACCGCCGCCGATGACCAGGGTCGGTGCGGTGACCTTCGCCGGCGCGTCCCACCACCCGGGGTCGGGGGCGTTGCGCTCCGCCGCCACCGCGCGGGCGGCCTGCCAGTCGAACGGCTGCGGGCCGGCCGGCTGCTCCGGCACCTCCTGTGGCGGGTCGGCGGGCAGCGGCGGGGGCACCTCTTCCAGGATCAGCCGGTCCACCAGATCCGGGCGCTCCGCGGCCACCAGCAGGGCGGCCAGCGCACCGAGCGAGTGCCCGATGAGGGCCACCCGCTCCAGACCGAGCGCCTGGAGGAAGCCGATGACATCGTCCCGCCACCGTGCGGCGCCGTACTCGCCCGGCCAGTCGCTGTGGCCGTGGCCGCGCTGGTCAAGGGCGAAGACACGGTGGGTGCCGGCGAGCCGGCCGACCACTCCGCGCCAGTCCTCGCCGTCCTCACCGAGGCAATGCAGCAGCACGGCCGGGGGCGCATCCTCCTCTCCCCACACCCGGTATGCCAGCTGGACCTCACCGACCTGCACTTTCTGGACGTCACTCATGCGCGGGACGCTACCCGTGAGCCGGCCGCGGCACGCCCCTTGACGTGTTCGCCGCGCGCTGATTACTTGGATCAGCATGCGGCTACCGAATGATCGGTAGGGAAATCGAGGCGGTGAACTCCATGCCGGAAGCGGCTACGGGCAGTGAGACGTTCGACGAGGTGGAACGGCTCTCCGGGGAGGCGTTGCGCGCGCTGCAACTGACCCGGCTGCGCGCCTCGTTGCAGCATGCCTATGACCACGTCCCGTTCTACCGGGAGTCCTTCGACCGGGCCGGGGTGCATCCGCGGGACTGCCAGTCGCTCGGCGATCTCGCCCGTTTCCCGTTCACCGTCAAGGACGATCTGCGCGCCCAGTACCCCTTCGGGATGTTCGCCGTCCCCAGGGCGGAGGTGCGCCGTATCCATGCCTCCAGCGGCACCACGGGCCGCCCGACGGTCGTCGGCTACACCGAGCGCGATCTGTCGCACTGGGCGGATGTGGTCGCCCGCTCGCTGCACGCGGCCGGCGCCCGGCCCGGTCACACCGTCCATATCGCCTACGGCTACGGGCTGTTCACCGGCGGACTGGGCGCGCACTACGGCGCGGAGCGGCTCGGCTGCACGGTCGTCCCGGCGTCCGGCGGGATGACCGCCCGCCAGGTGCGGATCATCCAGGACTTCCGCCCCGAGATCATCATGGTCACGCCGTCGTACATGCTCACCCTTCTGGACGAGTTCGAACGGCAGGGCGTCGATCCCCGTACGACCTCACTCAGGGTGGGCGTCTTCGGCGCCGAGCCCTGGACCCAGGCGATGCGCCGCGAGATCGAGGAACGGTTCGCGATCGACGCCGTGGACATATACGGCCTGTCGGAGGTCATGGGGCCGGGCGTCGCCCAGGAGTGCGTGGAGACCAAGGACGGGCTGCACATCTGGGAGGACCACTTCTACCCGGAGGTGGTCGATCCGATCACCGGCGAGGTGCTGCCGGACGGGGCGCACGGCGAGCTGGTGTTCACCTCGCTCACCAAGGAGGCGATGCCGGTCATCCGCTACCGCACCCGGGATCTGACCCGGCTGCTGCCCGGCACCGCCCGCCCCGCCTTCCGCCGGATGGAGAAGGTCACCGGACGCAGCGACGACATGATCATTCTGCGGGGGGTCAATCTCTTCCCCGCACAGATCGAGGAGATCGTGCTGCGCACCCCCGGCATCGCCCCGCACTTCCAGCTCCGGCTGACCCGGGAGGGCCGGATGGACCGGCTGACCGTGCGGGCCGAGGCCCGGCCGGAGGCGAGCTCTGACGAGCGGACGGCAGCCGTCGGGCTGATCGCGCACAGCGTCAAGGAGGGCATCGGGGTCTCGGTCGCGGTCGAGATCGTCGACCCGGAGACCCTGGAACGCTCGGTCGGCAAGATCAAGCGCATCGTGGACGCCCGGCCGCGGGACACCGCCTGACGGCTCACGGCTCACGATTGGCGGCTGGCGGCTGGCGGCTGGCGGCAGCGTTCGCGGCGGCCCGCTCAGGTCATCGTCGGGTCCCCCTTGATCAGCGCGAACGGGGCGCCGGCCGGGTCCTTGACCATGGCCAGCCGGCCGACGCCGGGAGCATCGGTGGGCGGGATGAGGACCGTGGCACCCTGGCCGGTGGCCGCGGCGAAGGTGGCGTCACAGTCGGTCACTCCGAAATACGGGTGCCACTCCGGGGTCGAACCGGCCTTCAGATTCTCCTCGGGCAGCTGCATGATGCCGCCCTGCCCGGTGTCGTCGCCCTGGCCGCCGCCCGGGGCGGACACGACGGAGTAGATGAGGTCGCCGCCCATCGGCATGTCCTGGTGGTCCCAGGAGAAGACGGAGCGGTAGAAGTCCTTCGCCGCGGCGGCGTCGGTGGTGTACAGCTCCGTCCAGCAGAGCGTGTTCGGCTCCATCACCCGCTCCAGGCCCTGCACATCGCCCGGCTGCCATACGGCGAAGTCGGCGCCCGCCGGGTCGGTGAAGGCGGCCAGCCGGCCGGCGGTGAAGACATCCATCGGCGGGACGCGCACCGCGCCGCCGGCCTGCTCCACCGCCTTGACGGTGGCGTCCGCGTCGGGGGTCTGGAAATACACGGTCCAGGCGGAGCCGGCGCCCTCCTCCATCAGCGGGCCGATGGCAGCGACCGTCTTGCCGTCGAGCTGGAAGAAGCCGTACCCGCCGGCATCCGGGCCGGCCGACTGGAAGCTCCAGCCGAACACGGCGGAGTAGAAGGAGACGGCGGCGTCGATGTCGGGGGCTCCCAGGTCGAGCCAGTTCGGGGTGCCCGGGACGAAGTTGGTGGTCAGCATGGCAGGACCTCCGTTGCACGGATGGTGACGTGCACGGCGGTGTGCGCGTCGTTTCTCAGCATGGCAGGGGGCACTGACAGCCGCCCTTCACGCACACCGCGCCCGGCCGGCTCAGGGCGCGCCGAACCGGGTCCGCAGCTCCCGCTTGAGGACCTTGCCGCTGGCGTTGCGCGGCAGCGCGTCCACGAACACCACCCGTTTGGGTGCCTTGAACGGTGCCAGCCGGGCGCGGGCCGTCTCGATCAGCTCCTGCTCCCCCACCGCGGCGCCGCCGTCCGCGCGCCGTACGACCACCGCGGTCACCGCCTCGATCCAGCGCTCGTCCGGCAGTCCGATCACCGCGACCTCGGCCACCTGCGGATGTTCGTAGAGCACATCCTCCACCTGGCGCGAGGCGACCAGGACGCCACCGGAGTTGATGACGTCCTTGACCCGGTCGACCACCGTGAAATAGCCCTCCGCGTCGCGGACTGCGAGGTCCCCGGAGTGGAACCAGCCGCCCCGGAACGCCTCGGCGGTCTCCTCCGGCTTGTCCCAGTAGCCGGTGCACAGCTGGGGCGACCGGTAGACGATCTCGCCCCGGGTGCCGTCGGGCGCCTCCCGGCCCGTCTCGTCCACCACCCGCGCCTCGACGAACAGCACCGGGCGCCCGCAGGACTCCATCCGGCCCTCGTGCTCCTCCGGGCCGAGCACAGTGGCCAGCGGCCCGATCTCGCTCTGCCCGAAGCAGTTGTAGAAGGCGAGGCCGGGCAGCCGGGCGCGGAGCCGCTCCAGGACCGGCACCGGCATGATCGAGGCTCCGTAGTAAGCCTTGCGCAGCCCGCTCAGCTCCCGGACGGGGAAGTCGGGATGGTTCGCCAGCGCGATCCACACGGTCGGCGGCGCGAACAGGCTGTCCGCCAGGCCCGCTTCCACCAGGTCGAAGATCCGCCCCGGGTCGGGGCCGTCCAGGATGGTGTTCTCCGCGCCGACCGCCAGATACGGCAGCAGGAACACATGCAGCTGCGCGGAGTGGTAGAGCGGCAGCGAGTGCACCGGCCGGTCCGTCTCCTTCAGATCGAGGGCGACGACGGCGCTGGTGTACTCGTGCACCAGGGCGCGGTGCGTCATCATCGCGCCCTTGGGCAGCGCGGTGGTTCCCGAGGTGTAGAGGAGCTGGACGAGGGCGTCGTCGGGCACTTCGGCCACCAAGTCCGCGGCAGCGGCGCCCGTCGGCCCCGGCTCGGCGCCCGTCGACCCCGGCCGGGCGCCCGTCGACCCCGGCTCGGCGCCCCTCGGCCCCAACTCGGTTCCCGCGGGCGTCTCCCGGGCCGCGAGCCGCTCCAGCAGCCCGCCGGGCGCTCCGTGCAGGGGCAGGGTGCGGACGGAATCCGGCAGCCGGGGTGCGAGCGCGGCGTCGGTGAGCACCAGCACGCTGCCCGACTGCTCCAGGAGGTAGCGCAGATCCTCGCCGGTCAGGCTGTGGTTGACCGGTACGTGCACCAGTCCGGCGCGGGCGCAGGCCAGGAACCCGATCAGATACGCATCGGAGTTGTGCCCGTAGGAGGCGACCCGGTCGCCGGGCTCCAGGCCGTCCGCCAGCAGCATCCGGGCCGCGGCGGTCACCGCGTCGTCCAGTTCGCGATAGGTCCAGGACCGGTCCGCGTACCGCACCGCGGTCCGTCCGGGCACCCGGCGGGCGCTGCGTCGCAGGACTCCGTCGACCGTATTGCTCCGCGCTTGCGTCATGGCGCGATCCTGGGCCGCGGCCCCCTCCCGGTCAAGGCACCCGGCGGGCGGCGACCGCGGCCGGCCCGGAGGGGGGACCGGCCGCCGTTCGGCCGCGCGCCTCGCGGGGTGCCGGGTTACAGGGCGCGCTCCCGGCCCTCCCAGTACGGGTCACGCAGCCGGCGCTTGTAGAGCTTGCCGTTGGGGTCGCGGGGCATGACGGCGATGAAGTCGAGGGACTTGGGCCGCTTGTAGCCGGCCAGGTGCCGTGCGCAGTGGTCCAGGATCTCCGCGGCCAGTTCAGGCGACGGCGGATGGCCCTCGGCGGGTTCCACGACGGCCTTGACCTCCTCGCCCCAGTCGTCGTGCGGGATGCCGAAGGCGGCCGCGTCGGCGACCGCGGGGTGGCTGAGCAGGGCGGATTCGATCTCGGCGGGGTAGATGTTCACCCCGCCCGAGATGATCATGTCGATCTTGCGGTCCCGGAGGAAGAGATACCCGTCCTCGTCGAGATAGCCGAGGTCGCCGACGGTGAAGAAGTCCCCGATCCGGTTCTTCCGGGTCTTGCCCTCGTCCTTGTGGTAGTGGAAGCCGCCGGTGTTCATCTTCAGGTAGACGGTGCCGAGTTCGCCCGCGGGCAGCCGGTTGCCGTCGTCGTCGAAGACGGCCAGTTCGCTGATCGGCCAGGCCCTGCCGACCGTCCCGGGCTTCTTCAGCCAGTCCTCGGCGGTCGCGAAGGCGCCGCCGCCCTCGCTCGCCGCGTAGTACTCCTCGACGCAGTCGCCCCACCACTCGATCATCGCGCGTTTGACGTGGTCGGGGCAGGGCGCGGCGCCGTGGAGGGCGTGCCGCATCGAGCTCACGTCGTAGGCCGCACGGGTCTCCGGTGGCAGCGCGAGCAGCCGGTGGAACTGGGTGGGCACCATATGGGTGTGGGTGCAGCGGTGGGTGTCGATCAGGGCCAGCATGCGCTGCGGAGACCACTTGTCCATCACGACGAGCCGATGGCCGATGTGCAGTGCGGCACCGGCGAATTGCAGTACGGCCGTGTGGTAGAGCGGTGAGCAGACCAGATGGACGTTGTCGTCGAACGGCTTGATGCCGAAGATGCCCAGGAAGCCGCCGAGGTAGGAGTCCTCGGGCGGGGTGCCGGGCAGCGGACGACGGATACCGCGTGGGCGTCCGGTGGTGCCCGAGGTGTAGTTCATGACCCAGCCCAGGGTGCGGCCGGCGGGCGCGGACTCCGGCTGTCCGTCGAGGAGTTGGCGGTACGGCCGGAAGCCGTCGACCGCCCCCACGGCGTAGCGCTGGGCGGCGGGCAGCTCCGCCTCGTCCGCGGCGTGCCGGGCCGGCTGTGCGAACCGTTCGTGCGCGATCAGCACCTTCGTCCCGGAGTCGGCCACGATCCAGGCGATCTCCGGGCCGACCAAGTGGTGGTTGACGGGGACGAGATAGAACCCGGCCTGGGACGCGGCGAGGTAGGCGGTGAGGAACTCGACGCCGTTGGGGAGGACCACGGCGAAGGCGTCGCCGCGCTCCAGGCCCGCCGCGCGCAGCCCGTGGACCAGCTGGTTGCTCGCGGTGTGCAGCCGGCCCGCGGTCCACTCCTCGCCGTCCGGGGCGATCAGGACCGTACGGTCCGGGTCGGCGGCGGCCTGCGCCCAGAAGCCGTTGGGCGGTGGGGAGTCCTTGCTCATTCCGCTGTCCTCCTCGGGTTCACGCGCGTCCGGCGATGCGGTTGATCCGGTCGATGGCCCGCTCGAAGCCGCGGGTCAGCTCGTCGAAGACGGCCTGTACGCTGCGCTCGCTGTTCATCCGGCCGACGATCTGGCCGACCGGGGTGCCCAGCAGCGGCTCGACCTCGTGCCGCTGGATACGGGAGTTGGCCTCGGCGACCAGCAGGCCCTGGAGCGGCATGGGGAGCGGGCCGGGGCCGCTGGGGTCGTCCCAGGCGTCGGTCCATGCGGTGCGCAGCTGGCGGGCGGGTTTGCCGGTCAGGGCGCGGGAGCGGACGGTGTCCCCGGGGCCCGCGGCGAGCAGTTTCGCGGTCAGCCGCCGGGAGTGCAGCTGGGCCTCCTCGGTGGTCAGCCAGAGCGAGCCCAGCCAGACGCCCTGCGCGCCGAGGGCGAGCCCGGCGGCGATCTGCTCCCCGGTGCCGATGCCGCCCGCGGCGAGCACCGGCAGCGGGTCGACGGCGGCCACGACCTCCGGGGTGAGCACCATGGTGGCGATCTCGCCGGTGTGCCCGCCCGCCTCGTACCCCTGGGCGACGACGATGTCGATACCGGCGTCCTTGTGGTGCCGGGCGTGCCGGGGGCTGCCGGCCAGCGCGGCGACCAGGACGCCGTGCTCATGGGCGCGCCGGACGACATCGGCCGGCGGCGATCCGAGGGCGTTGGCCAGCAGCTTGATCGGATAGCCGAAGGCCACATCGAGCTGGGTGCGGGCGACCTGCTCCATCCACCCGGTGATCCGCCAGCCGGACGCCTCGCCCGCCGCGAGCCGCGGTACCTGGTGCTTCTCCAGCAGTTCGGCGACGAAGCGGCGGTGCTCCTCCGGGATCATCGCTTCGACCTCGGCCTCGCTGACGCCGGCCGCCTTCTTGGCGGGCATCACCACATCGAGCCCGTACGGCAGCCCGTCGGTGTGCTGCTGCATCCAGTCGAGGTCCCGCGCCAGTTCGTCCGGTGCGGTGTAGCGGACCGCCCCGAGCACCCCGAACCCGCCGGCCCGGGTGATCGCCGCGGCGACCGCGGGGAAGGGCGTGAACCCGAAGACGGCGTGCTCGGCTCCCAGCGTGTTGCTCAGCTCCGTCTGCATGCGCGAAGGATGCCGCAGCGGACCGTACGAGGGAAGAGATTTTCTGATGCTGCGTCAGAAACTTGTGATGCGGGGCGACTCGCCTTTCTCCTGGCCGCGTATCACCCCTCCTCCAGCACCGCCATCGCCGCGTTGTGACCCGGGATGCCGCTCACTCCCCCGCCGCGTGGCGCGCCCGCGCCGCACAGGAGGACGGTGGGGCGGCTGGTCGCCACGCCCCAGCGGGCCGCGGCGGTGTCCCCGGCGGGGGCGTCCGCCGGCTCCGCGTACGGGAAGGCCAGGTCGCGGTGGAAGATGTTGCCGCCGGGCAGGCCCAGTTCGCGGTCCAGGTCGAGGGGGGATCTGGCCTCGATGCAGGGGCGGCCGTCGGCGTCGTGGGCCAGACAGCCGGCGAGGGGCTCGGCGAGGTGGGTGTCGAGTTCGGCGAGGGTGGCCGCCAGGAGGCGGTCGCGGGTGGCAGCGTGGTCGGCGGTATCGGCGGTGAACAGGCGCGCGGGGGCGTGCAGACCGAACAGGGTGAGCGTCTGGTAGCCCTGGCGGACCAGGTCGGCGCCGAGGATGGAGGGGTCGGTGAGGGAGTGGCAGTAGATCTCGGAGGGCGGGACGGCGGGCAGACCGCCGGACGCGGCCTGCTGGTAGGCGTCCTCCAGCTGGCGGTACCCCTCGGCGATATGGAAGGTGCCGGAGAATGCCTCGCGCGGGTCCACGCGGGTGTCCCGTAGCCGGGGCAGCCGGGTGAGCAGCATATTGACCTTGAGCTGGGCGCCCTCGGCGGGTGGCGGCGGCGCCTCGCCCAGGAGGCGGGCCAGCTCCCGTGGGGCGGCGTTGACGAGGACCCGGCGGGCGCCGACGGTGCCCTGCTCGCAGGTCACCTCCGCGGTCCGGCCGTCCGTCGCGATACCGGTCACCTCGCAATCGGTGACGATCTCCGCCCCGGCCCCGCGGGCGGCGTCGGCCAGCGCGTCGGTGAGGGCACCCATCCCGCCGATGGGCACGTCCCAGTCGCCGGTGCCGCCGCCGATGACGTGGTAGAGGAAGCAGCGGTTCTGGCGCAGCGACGGGTCGTGGGCGGTGGCGAAGGTGCCGATCAGCGCATCGGTGAGCACCACCCCGCGGACCAGGTCATCGGTGAAGGTCTCCTCGACCAGCTCGCCCAGGGGGCGTTCGAACAGCGCATGCCAGAGGGCGTCGTCGTCGATACGGGCGCGCAGCGCGGCGCGGGAGGGAAGCGGTTCGGTCAGGGTGGGGAAGACCCGTTCGGCCAGTCGCCGGGTGCGGCCGTAGAACTCCTGCCAGGCGGTGAACTCGCGGTGGGAGCCGGTGAGTTCGGCGAACGCGGTACGGGTCCGGGCGTCCCCGCCGCCGACCAGGAGCCCGGTGGGGCGGCCGTCGCGCACGGTGGGGGTGTAGGAGGAGACGGTGCGCTTACGGACCGCGAACCGCAGCCCGAGGTCCTGCACGATCTTCGCCGGCAGCAGGCTGACGAGGTAGGAGTAGCGGGACAGCCGGGCGTCGGTCCCGGCGAACGCCCGGGTCGACACGGCCGCACCACCCGTGTGGTCCAGCCGCTCCAGCACCAGCACGCTGCGCCCGGCGCGTGCGAGATAGGCGGCGGCCACCAGTCCGTTGTGCCCGCCACCGACGATGACCGCGTCATACGAAGTCCGTTCCGGCATGCCCCTTGGTAGCACGCGGTGATCGCGGTCGCCAGGTGCAGGCGGCTGAAACCTGCACCCGGGCCGGTGCGGCTTCTTGACCGGGCGGGGGGCTGCTCCTAGCGTCCCGGCCGTGCTCCGCCCCGGCACCGCTCCCGCCGTCCGCTCCGCGGGCCGTACCGCCCATCCGTGAGGTGACCCGTGTCCCGTCCGCCGGTACCCCGCATCGGCCGTTCCTTAGCGGGACTGACCGCCGTCGCCGCCTGCTCGGCCGGGCTGCTGGCGGCCCCCGCGCCGGCCTCCGCCGACCCCGGCCCGGCCCGCGCCGCCGGCGCCCCGCGCTCCTCGGGGACGTACCCGAATCTGGCCCCGCGCCCCCCGATGGGCTGGAACAACTGGTCGTACTACATGTGCGACCTCGACGAGAAGGTCGTCCTTGACAACGCGCGGGCGCTGGTCCGTACGGGACTGGCCCGGAAGGGCTACCGCACCGTCACCCTCGACGACTGCTGGATGAGCAGACAGCGCGACGCCAGGGGCCGGCTGGTGGCGGACCCGGCGAAGTTCCCGAACGGTATGGCCCACCTCGGGAAGCAGCTGCACGAGATGGGGCTGAAGTTCGGGATCTATACCGATGTCGGCACGCTGACCTGCGAGAAGTTCCCGGGCAGCCGGGGGCACTTCCCGCAGGACGCGGAGCAGTTCGCCCGCTGGAAGGTGGACTACGTCAAGGCGGACGGCTGCAATGTGCCGGTCACGCCGGGGCAGAGCAAGGAGGCGACCTTCCGGGATCTGTACGGGCAGCTGAGCCGCGCGCTCCGCGAAACCGGCCGCCCGATGACGTTCTCCGTGTCGGCACCGGCCTATTTCCAGTTCGACGGGGACAGCGTCTGGCACCGGGTCATCCGCTGGTCGTCCGAGGTCGGCAATCTGTGGCGGGGCGGCCGGGACATCGCCCTGCAGAAGAGCACCCCGGCCGCGAAGTGGGCCTCCATCGTCGGCAACTTCCGCTACAACTCCCGTCTGGCGGCCTTCCAGCGGCCCGGACGCTGGAACGATCCGGACTTTCTGCTGGCCGGGGCGTCGGGCCTGACCCGCCAGGAGATGCAGAGCCAGATGTCGCTGTGGGCGATGATGGCCGCACCGCTGATCTCCAGTACGGATCTGGCCGGTCTGCCCGCGGCGGCGCGGAAGGTGCTCGGGAACGAGCGGGTCATCGCCGTCGACCAGGACGCGCTCGGCGTCCAGGGGCGCGTGGTCGCACAGGGCGACGACTCCGCGGTGCTGTCCAAGCCGCTGAAGAACGGCGACCGGGCGATCGCCCTGTTCAACTCCGGCAGCACCCCGCGCACGCTGTCCGTCACGGCCCGCGCGGCCGGGCTGCCGGAGTCCGGCTCCTACCGGCTGCACGACCTGGTCACCGGCCGCCGTACGCACAGCGGGAACGACCTCGTGGCACGCGAGGTGCCGCCGCACGGCACCGTGCTCTACCGGGTCACCCCGAACTGACCCGGGGACCGGCGGACCAGGTGCCGTCCCGCCTCCGGCCGGGGCGTACGGCGCGCTCCTGGTGCAGCGCCGCGACCCGGCGCTGGAGCGCGGCCGCCTCGTCCCGGCGGCCCAGCTGCTCCAGACACTGCGCCAGGTCGCCCTGGCTGGCCAGCGCGTCGAGATGGGCGGCTCCCAGGACCCGTTCGCGGGCGTCGGCGACCTGGCGGTAGACGTCCAGCGCCTCGCTCCAGCGGCCGAGCCAGCCGAGCGCCACCGCGGTCTCCCGGCGGCTGACCAAGGTGTCGGGGTGCTCGGGACCGAGCACCCGCGCGCGGGCCGCGGCCACCTCACGGGCCTCCACCAGCGCCTCCTGCCAGCGGTTCTGCCGGCCGAGGCTGACGCCAAGACCGTGCCGGGCGCGCAGTGTCTCCGGGTCGTCGGCGCCCTGGGCGCGGGTACGGTCCACGACCAGCTCGCGATAGAGCGCCAGGGCCTCCGCGCTGCGGCCGAGCCGGCCGAGGCCGATGCCCACCTCGTAACGGGCGGCGAGGGTGTCGTCGTGGTCGGGTCCGAGCGTGGCGGTGCGGGCGGCCGCGACCTCCTGGTAGGTGTGCAGCGCGTCGGCGTATTGGCCCAACTTGCCGAGGACATGGGCGAGTTCGGCGTACGTGGCAAGGGTGTCGGGGTGCTGGGCGCCGAGCACCCGGGCGCGGGCCGCGGCCACCTCCTGGGCCATGGCCCGGCAGTCCTCCAGCCGCCCCAGCCGGCCGAGGTTGCGGGCGACGTGGTGCCGGCAGCTGAGCGCGTCGGGATGGTCCGGGCCCAGCGCGCGTTCGCGGCCCGCCAGCACCTCGGCGTAGATCTGGTGCGCCTCGAAGTGCCGGCCGAGACGGCCCAGCGCATGGCCGGCTTCCAGGCGGCTGGTGAGGGTGTCGGGGTGGTCGGCGCCGAGCAGCCGCTCGCGGGCCGCGGCGAGCGCGCGGTGCGCCTCACCGGCCTCCTCCCAGCGGCCCAGCCGGCCGAGGTTCAGCGCGGCGGTGTGCCGTCCGGCGAGCTCGGCGAGGGCGGCGCGGCGGTCGTCCGGCGGTGCCGGGCTGGCGATACCGGCGGCCGGGGGCGCACCGCCGTCCTGCGGGTCGGTGCCGCCGGTCCAGGTGCCGGTGAGGACCGTGGCGGTGCCATCGACGGGATACCGCTGCGGCCGCCGGGTGGCGTCCGCCGGGGAGCCGAGCGTGATCCCCAGGGTCCAGGAGGGCAGCGGCCGGGCGGGGACCGTCACGTCCTCGAAACCGGCGGCCACGGTGGCCCGGCCGGGGTGCGGATGACGGGCGTCGGCGAGGCGTTTGCCCAGCTCGTCGGCGTCCCGGGGCCGGTCGTCGGGGTCCTTGGCGAGGAGTTCGAGCATGATGCGCTCGTATGCCTCGGGCAGGTCGCGGCGGAGCATACGGGGCGGCTTCGGCGCCAGATCGCGGTGCCCGACCAGCACCGCCCAGGCGTCCCCCAGGTCGAACGGCGGCACACCGGTGGCGATCTCGTAGAGCACACAGCCCAGCGAGTAGAGATCACTGCGGTGGTCGACGCCGTGCGCACCGATCTGTTCGGGCGACATGTAGTGCGGGCTGCCCATGGCGATACCGGTGCCGGTGAGGCGGGCGGTGAAGCCGATGTCATGGCCGAGCCGGGCGATCCCGAAGTCGCAGATCTTGACCGTGCCGTCGGCGGTCCGGACGATGTTCGCCGGTTTCAGATCGCGGTGCACGATGGCCTGTTCATGGGTGTAGGCCAGCGCGGCGGTGACCTGTTCGGCGATCTCGATGACGTCCGGCACGGGCAGCGGCTGGCGGCGGTTGTCGTCCAGCAGCTGGCTGAGGTTACGGCCGCTGAGCAGCTCCATCACGATGAAGAGGGTGCCGTCGTCCTCGCCGAAGTCATGGACGACGGTGACTCCGCGGTGCTGGAGCGCGGCCGCGACCCGGGCCTCACGGCGGAAACGTTCGTGCAGGACCTGGAGGAACGAGGGTTCGTGCCGCGGCCCCAGCGGCTTGAGGCATTTGACCGCGACCTGCCGGCCGAGCGACTCGTCGCGGGCCCGCCACACCTCCCCCATCCCGCCGCGCCCGATGGTGTCGAGCAGCCGGTACCGCCGTTGAATCAGTCTGTTCTCCGCCACCATGAATCGCCGCCCCCGTCCCCGTTTCCCCCGGTCAGCCGCGCAGCTCCCCCTGCGCGCCCTCCTGCCCGTCCAGTATGGCGGCGGATCGGCGGAGCTTGTAGGGCGCTGGGCGGGCGTCGGGGCCGAGTCGCGCGACGGCGCGCAGGATGTGCCGGGGCGGGAGCTGCCAGCGGACCGTGGGCGGAATGGCGCGAAGGAGGCGGCCGGTGGCGCGCAGCCGGCGGCTGACGGCGGCCGGGCGCACGGGACGCCCGTAGAGCTGGTGTGCGTACGCCGGGAGTGCGCCGTAGGCGAGCCGTGCCACCTGCCGCCAGAGCAGCGCGCGGGCCGGGACGAGCACGGCCGGGGCCGGTGGCCGGCGCAGGAAGGCTTCCACCTCGCGGGCCTCGGGGGTCAGCGCCAACTCGGGCCGTACGCGGGCGAAGTAGGCGGCGAGCGCGGCCCGGCTGCCGGGCACCCCGGCCGGGTCGAGGCCGACGAGCCGGGCGCTCTCGCGCTGCTCGTGGAGGTAGGCGTCGGCCTGAGCGTCGCCGACGGGGTAGCCGGAGCGGCGCAGGACGTGCAGGTAGGAGTCCACCTCGGCGCAGTGCACCCACAGCAGCAGCTCCGGTTCGTCGACGCCGTAGCGCTCGCCGGTGTCCGGATCGGTGGCGGACAGCCGGCGGTGGATCCCGCGGACCGCGGCGCCGGCCTGCTCGGCGGCCCCGGTGGTGCCGTAGGTGAGGGTGCCGACGAAGTCCGCGGTCCGCATCAGCCGCCCCCAGGCGTCCCGTCTCCCCTGCCCGCTCATCCGGAACGCGGCGGAGTTCTGGAACACCCCGCGCACCGCCCGGGGGTGCAGCGCCTGGAGGTACAGCGCCCGGATGCCCGCGATCCACATCATCGGATCCGCATGCAGCTGCCAGGTCACGGAACGGGGCCCGAAGAGCCCCGGGTCGTTTGTGTGCACCACACCTCCTGCTGCCGGTTCAGCGCCGTACCCGCGGCATTCCCAGGCCGATCCACGAGATGATTTCGCGCTGGATCTCATTGTTGCCGCCGCCGAAGGTGAAGATGACGGCGGAGCGGTAGCCGCGTTCGAGTTCGCCGTGCAGTACGGCGCCGGCCGAGCCCTCCTTGAGCGGGCCCGCGGCGGCGACGACCTCCATCAGCCAGGCGTAGGCGTCCCGTCGGGCCTCGGAGCCGTAGACCTTGACCGCGGAGGCGTCCTGCGGGGTGAGGGTTCCGTGCTGGAGGGCGTCGACCATCTGCCAGTTCAGCAGCTTCATGGCGTCCAGTCTGGTGTGGGTACGGGCCAGCCGGCCGCGCACCCAGCCCAGGTCGATGACCCGGCGGCCGTCGGTGAGCTTGGTGTCGGCGGCCCAGCGCTGGACGTTGTGCAGGGCGCGGATGGCCATGGTGCCGTGGGCGGCGAGGGTGACCCGTTCGTGGTTGAGCTGGTTGGTGATGATCCGCCAGCCCTTGTTCTCCTCGCCGACGCGGCGGGAGGCCGGGACGGTGATGTTCTCGTAGTAGCTGGCGGTGGTGTCGTGCGAGGCGAGGGTGTTGATCAGGGTGCAGGAGTAACCGGGGTCACTGGTGGGGACGAGGAGCATGGTGATGCCCTTGTGGGGCGGGGCGGACGGATCGGTGCGCACCGCGAGCCACACCCACTCCGCGGTGTCCCCGTTGGTCGTCCAGATCTTCTGCCCGTTGACGACGTAGTGGCCGGTCTTCTCGTCGCCCTCCCGTACGGCGCGGGTCTTGAGGGCGGCCAGGTCGGTGCCGGCGTCCGGTTCGCTGTAGCCGATCGCGAAGTCGATCTCGCCGGAGAGGATCCGGGGCAGGAAGGAGGACTTCTGCTCGTCGGTGCCGAACTGCATGATCGTGGGGCCGACGGTGTTCAGCGCCATCAGCGGCAGCGGCACCCCCGCCTGGGCGGCCTCGTCGAAGAAGATGAACTGTTCCATCGGGGACAGGCCGCGGCCGCCGAACTCCTCGGGCCAGCCGACGCCTAGCCAGCCGTCGGCGCCCAGCCGGCGCACCGTCTCGCGGTAGAAGCGCTTCTGGGCGGCGGGGTCGGCGAGATCACCTCTGGTGCCCCCGGGGTCCCGGCCGCAGGTGTTGTCCGGCACCAGCGCGGCGAAGTACGTACGCAGTTCGGCGCGCAACTGTTGCTGCTCGGGGGTGTATTCGAGGTGCACGGCCCCTCCAGTTCGTCCGGTCCGGTCGTCCGGTCCGAGGGGCCCGCGAAGCTGACGGGCCGTCGGCTGCCGGATCGGGGGCACAGTAGAACTTGTTCCAGTAATAGGGAAGGGCGCGGAGCGGGCGGGCGGCGGGCCGTGGCGCCGCCGGCGTACGCACACGAAGGCCCGGTCCGGTGCCGCTGCGGCACCGGACCGGGCCTCCCCGGGGCTCCATCAGCCCACGACGTGCTTCGCCGTGTGCTTCGGCTGCACCCGGGTGCGGTGGACGTCCTTGCAGTACTTGACGCGGCCGCTGTTGGTCACGTACTTCGCCGAGACCCAGGTGGACCGCTCCTCGCGGGTCAGGTACCAGACGGAGTTGCCGCCCACGTTCTGGGTGCGCACCTTGCACACCAGGCCGACGTGCGTGCGGTGGCGGAGGTAGCCCCGTACCGACGAGTCCGTGCTGGGGTACTGACGCTCACTCAGGCCGGCCTTGGCGGTGACCACGCCGTAGGGCTTCGGGGGGCCGGGCGTCGCCTGCGCCGGGGCCGCGGCGAGCAGCGTCGCGCCGAGGGCGACGGCGGTGGCCAGTGCGCCCGTGCCGGCGGCGAGCCGTTTGCCTCGGGCCACGAGGATGTCGGTCGTGGACATAGGGGTCTCCTGTTCTTGACGCGCGATGCCACCCACTGGTGGGAGGTGGACATTACGCGCAAACCACCTGGGGAATGTGGTGCAACGACGAACAGGCCGCCGATCGTGTGACAGGGCAGGTGCGCCCGGCTCACGGGCCGTCGCCGCCCGGCGCAACGCACCGGGGACGACCGGGCGTCAGCCCTCGGTGCCGACGTGGTGAATGCCGAACGAGGCGCCCTGCGGATCCCGGATCACCGCGACCTTCGGCCCGTGCGGGACCTCCGTCGGGGGCACCAGCAGCATCCCGCCGGACTCGGCGGCGCGGGCGGCCGTCGCGTCGACGTCGGCCACCGCGAAGTACGGGAGCCAGTGGGCCCTGATGTCCTCGGGGTAGAACTCGTCCAGCGCGCTCAGGCCCCCGAAGTCGGCGCCGTCGACGCCCCACTGCGGATAGTCCTCGTGGGTGCCCACGGTCCAGCCGAAGACCGTCGTGTAGAACCCCTTGGCGGCCTCGGCGTCCCGGGTGGCCAGCTCGGCCCAGCCGAGGGAGCCCGGCGCGTTGAACACCGCGGCGCCGGCGAACGAACGGGCCTGCCACACCGAGAAGACGGCGCCCTCCGGGTCGGCCAGTACGGCGAAGCGGCCCAGGTCGAAGACGTCCATCGGCCCGGTCAGCAGCCGGCCGCCCGCCTCGGTGACCGCCGCGGACAGCGCATCGGCGTCCCGGACCGCGAACGACACCGTCCAGGCGGTCGGCTGGCCGGGGGCGTAGAGCGGGGTCAGTGCGGCGACGGGGTCCTCCCCCAGATACAGCGTGGTGTAGCCGCCCGCCTCCTGGCGCGGATCGGTCTCGGCGCACCAGCCGAAGACCTCGCGGTAGTACACCTTGGCGGCAGCCACGTCCGAGGTGCCCAGCTCCACCCAGCAGGGCGCGCCGGGCGTGGGCTCAGTCATCTTCACGGTGTGTTCCGTCCCTCCGCGCCGGGCGATGGCCGGGCAGTGCCGCACTCGTGCCCGTTCGCCGCGGATCCGGTCTCCGTACGCTGCCGATCGTCCGATGGGCACGGCGGGGCCGCAACCGGAGGGCGGCCGCGGCCGGCGGCCGGGGGCGCGGCGGCGGTCCGGCTGCCGTCACGGGGCGCGGTCGGCGCGCAGAAAGCGCAGCGCGCTGTCCGGGGCGTCGGGGGCGAATGCCTGGGCCAGGGCGCGGGCGGCGTGGCCGGCGGCCTGCGCGGCGCGGGGCAGCATGGCGGATTCGTAGGCGCGTACCGCCGCGTCCGGGTCGCCGTCCCCGGCCAGCGCGCGGGCGAGTTCACAGCCGTCGAGCATGGCGAGGCCGGCGCCCCCGCCCGCGAACGGCGTCATCAGATGCGCGGCGTCGCCGAGCAGGGTCAGGCCGGGGGTATGGGTCCAGGCGTGCGGCACCGGCAGTGCGAACAGCGGCCGGTTGACGAACCCGCCGTCGCCCTCCCGCAGCAGCGCCAGCAGCCGGTCGTCCCACCCGGCGAACCCGTCGAGCAGTACGGCGCGCACGGCCTCGGTGTCCGCCATCCGCACCCCGGCCGCCGACGCCCAGTCCTGGGAGCCGCGGAATCCGGCGTACACCAGGAGGTGGCCCCGGCCGTGCCGCCGGGCGAGCAGTCCCTTGCCGGCGGACAGCGCCAGCAGGCCGCCGTCGCCGACGAGCCGGGCGAGGTCCGGGTGGCGGCCGTCGGCGTCCTCGATCCCGGTCTCGACGAAGGTGACACCGGAGTAGTGGGGAGTGTCGTCGGAGAGCATCGGCCGCACCCGGGACCAGGCTCCGTCGGCGCCGATGACCAGGTCGAAGGTCTCGGTGTGGCCGTCGTCGAACTCGGCCCGGTGGCGGCCGTCGCCGAGCGGGTGCAGGGTGCGCAGATAGCTGCCCCAGTGCACGGTCCCGGCGGGGAGGGAAGCCAGCAGCAGACGGCGCAGTGCGGCCCGGTCGACCTCGGCGCGGTCGGGCCCGCCGGGGGCGGGGGCGTCCTGGAGGATTACGGTCGCGGTGTGGTCGAGCAGCCGCGTCTCCCGTCCGGCGGGGCGGGCGACGGCGGTGAACTCCTCGTAGAGACCGGCCGCCCGCAGCGCGGCCCGACCGGTCGTCATCCGCAGCTCCAGGGCCCCGCCTTGCGGATCGGCGGCGGCCGGCGCCTCATGGGCGAAGACGGTGACCGGTACGCCGCTCCGCTGGAGCACCCGGGCGCAGGTCAGACCGCCGGGTCCGGCACCGATGACCGCGATGCGCGGAGTGGTGGGGTGCATGGCGCTCCTCGGCCGGGCGGAACCACAAGATCCCCCCACCAGAGAAACACGGTGCCTCCGCACCTGCAATGGAGGCGCTTCCGGGGTGCAACCCGGAGGTCCCCCGGGCTCTTGACGCGCCCTCATCCAGGAGGGCCGGCGGAGTGGACTGAGCGAGGGAGGGGTAGAACACCCCAGGTCGGAGCCCTGAGTGGCGCAGCGGGAGGCCGGGTGCCCGACAAAAGGGATAGTTGATCATTTACCGAACGCGTGCTTGCAATATTAGGTATGCCTAACCTAATGTAACGACGCGTGTCGACGACCAAACCTCCTGCCACCGCACCCCCCGTGCCCGATGCGCGTCCCGCCGCGAACGCCCTGCGGCGCGTCCCGCTGTTCGTGGCCGGGCTCGGCGCGCTGGCGGTCTGTGCCGCCCTGAGTCTCGCCCTCGGCGCCCGCTCCGTACCGCTGTCCACCGTATGGGACGCGCTGACCGGCGCCGCCCACGGGCCGGACGCCCTGGTGGTGACGGGGCTTCGGGTACCGCGGACCGTGGTGGCGCTCGCGGTCGGCGCCGCGCTCGGGGTCGCCGGAGCGGTCGTCCAGGGCATCACCCGCAACCCGCTCGCCTCCCCGACGACGCTCGGCATCAACGCGGGCGCGGGCTTCGCGGTGGTCACCGCGATCTACGCACTCCATCTGACCCGCCCCGTGCAGTACCTCTGGTTCGCGTTCGCGGGCGCCGCGGCCGCCGCGCTGTTCGCCCAGGCGCTGGCCCGGCGCGCCGGTGACCTTGACCCGGTACGCCTCGCGCTGGGCGGCACCGTGCTGCAACTCGTCCTGCTGTCCTGGACGTCGACGGTCATGCTGGCCAGCAAGCGGTCGCTGGACGAGGCCCGGTTCTGGCTGGCCGGTTCGCTGGCCGAGCGCCCGCTGGAGGTGCTCTACCCGGTGCTGCCGACCCTGGTGATCGGCCTGGTCATCGCGCTCGCCCTGACCCCTGCCCTCAACGCCCTGGCGCTGGGCGACGATTCGGCGCAGGCGCTGGGCGTGCCGGTGTCGCGGATCCGCACCGTCGGCGGCCTGGCCGTCGTGCTGCTCGCCGCGTCCGCGGTGGCGGTGGCCGGTCCGCTGGCCTTCATCGGGCTGGCCGCACCGCATCTGGTCCGCCAGGTGCTGCGCACCTCCGACCACCGGGTGCTGGTGCCCGGCTGTCTGATCGCCGGCCCGCTGCTGCTGCTCACCGCCGACATCCTCGGACGGCTCGTCATCCGGCCGTCCGAGCTTCAGGTCGGCATCATCAGCGCGTTCCTCGGCGCGCCGCTGCTGGCGCTGCTGGCCCGGAAGGTGGCCCGATGAACGACGTCGTACGGAGCGCCAAGCCGCTCGGCTCCCCGTCACCGGCCCCGGCCACCGGACACCGGCCCGGACGCGGCCGGACCCCGCTGCTCGCGGTCGCCGCTCTGCTGGTGCTCTGCGCGCTGGTGACGGTGTCCGTGGCCAACGGGGAGATGCCGCTGCCGCCCGTCGAGGCGGTCAAGGGGCTGTTCGGTGCCGCAGACGCCGGCACGGTGCTGATCGTGCAGGAATTCCGGGCCCCGCGGATGGTCGCGGCGATCGTCGCGGGGGCGGGCCTGGCCGTCGGAGGTGCGCTGCTCCAGCGGCTGTTCCGCAATCCGCTCGCCTCCCCCGATGTGATGGGGGTGACCGGCGGGGCCTCGTTCGGCGCGGTGGCGATGCTGGCCGCCGGGGCCTCGCAGGCGATGATGCCGCTGGCCGCGCTCGGCGGCGGGCTGCTGGCCGCGGTGCTGCTGGGCGTGTTCGGCTGGCGCTCCGGTACCAGCGTGACGCGCCTGGTGCTGGTCGGGCTCGCCGTACAGGCCGGCCTGTCCGCGGCGGTGAGCTTCATGGTCGTCAGCTTCCCCACCGAGCTGGCCGGTTCGGCCCTCCAATGGACCACGGGCTCGGTGTACGGGCGGACCTGGACCGAGGTGTGGTCCGCGGGCGGGGCGGTGGCCGTGGGACTCGTCCTCGCCTTCCTCCTGCACCGCCGGCTGGCCGTCCTGGACCTGGGCGACGACTCGGCCGGCACGCTCGGGCTGAACACCCACACCGCCCGGCTTCAGATCCTGGTCATCGCCATCGTGCTGGCCTCGCTGGCCGCCGCGCTGAGCGGACCGGTCGCCTTCGTGGCGCTGGCCGTGCCGCACATGGTGCGGTTCCTCGCCGGGCCGCCGACCGCCGGGACGCTGGCGCTGTCCGCCCTCGCCGGGGCCGTACTGCTGCTCGCCTCCGATCTGGTGGCGCAGTATCTGCTGCCCGTCAGCGGTCTGCCGGTCGGAGTGGTCACCGCCACTCTGGGCGCGCCCTGGCTGCTGGTTCTGATGATCCGTCAGAGCAGTTCCGTGAACAGGAGTGTCCGATGACCGCCAACCAGCTCTCCACCCACGGACTTGACCTGCGCTACGGCGACCGGCTGATCGTCGGCGGCCTCGACCTGGTGCTGCCCGGCGGCGCCGTCACCGCCGTCGTCGGCCCCAACGCCTGTGGGAAGTCGACCCTGTTGCGCGGGCTGACCCGGCTGCTGGCGCCGGCCGCCGGCACCGTCGCGCTGGACGGCGCCGACATCCACCGGATGCCGGCCCGTGCGCTGGCCCTGCGGATGGGGCTGCTGCCGCAGCAGCCGGTCACCCCGGACGCGATCACCGTCGAGGCGCTGGTCCGGCTCGGCCGCTACCCGCACCAGCGGCTGCTGAGCCCCTGGTCGACGGCGGACCAGAACGCGGTGGAGGAGGCGCTGCGGCGCACCGGCACCGAGGAGCTGCGCCACCAGCCCGTCGACCAGCTGTCCGGCGGTCAGCGGCAGCGCGCCTGGATCGCGCTCGCACTGGCCCAGGACACCGATCTGCTGCTGCTCGACGAGCCCACCACCTTCCTGGACCTGCGGCACCAGCTCGATGTCCTCGACCTGGTCGCCGCGCTGCACTCCGAGGCGGGCCGCACCGTGGTGATGGTGCTGCACGACCTCGGACAGGCCGCCCGCTACGCGGATCATCTCGTGGTCCTCAAGGACGGGCAGCTGGCGGCGGCCGGCGCCCCGGCGGACGTGCTCGACGCGGAGCTGGTCAAGTCCGTGTTCGACGTGGACTGCCGGGTGATCCCCGACCCCGAGACCGGCACCCCGCTGGTCGTCCCGAAGGGCAGCGCGAAACGGCACACCGCCGTCTCCGCCTGACCCGAACCCGCTCTCCCCCACGAGCACTTCCCTTTCCGCTCCCCCTGAAGGAAGTCGAACCCTCATGTTCCTGAGCTCTGCTGTTACCGGCCGCCGGCTGCCGGCCGCCCTGCTCGCCGCCACCGTGGGCGCCGCGACCCTGACCGCGTGCGGCGGCGGCGCGGCCGAGGACGGCGACGACGCGGCGAAGGGCGGCGCCGGCTTCCCGCGCACCGTCAAGAGCGTCCAGGGCGGCGACGTGAAGATCCCGGCCAAGCCCAAGCGCGTGGTCGTCCTGGACACCGGTGAGCTGGACGACGTCACCACGCTCGGCGTCAAGCCGGTCGGCGCGGTCTCCCCGCACATGAAGACCGAGGGCGGCTTCCCCAAGTACCTCAAGGACGAGATCGGCGGCGTCAAGGACGTCGGCCCGCTGCTGGAGCCGAACCTCGAGAAGATCGCGATGCTGAAGCCCGATCTGATCCTGTCCTCCAAGGTCCGGCACGAGAAGATCTACGACAAGCTCAAGGCCATCGCGCCGACCGTCTTCACCGAGACCACCGGCGGCCCCTGGAAGGCCAATCTGAAGGTCCACGCCAAGGCCCTGGGCCTGGAGAAGGAGGCCGACGAGAAGCTGAAGGAGTACGAGAGCCGGGCCAAGGCGCTGGGCGAGGCCATCAAGAAGAAGAACCACGGCAAGATGCCGTCGGCCTCCGTGGTCCGCTTCGTCGCCGGCCCGACCCGCCTCTACCAGAAGTCCTCCTACAGCGGCGTGGTCCTCAACGACATCGGCCTGGCCCGGCCGAAGTCGCAGAGCTCCACCGACCCCATCAAGACGATGCTCGACGTCAGCCCGGAGCAGATCGACAAGGCCGACGCCGACCTGGTGTTCGTGACCGTCGCGGACGACCCGGACAAGACCCAGCAGAAGGACGTCACGTCCAACCCGGTCTGGAAGGACCTGAAGGCCGTCAAGGACGACAAGGTCTTCAACGTGCCGGACGAGACCTGGATGTCCGGCATCGGCATCCAGGCCGCCGAGCACATGCTCGCCGACGTGGCGAAGGCCGCCGGCGTGCCGCTGCCGAAGGGCTGATCCGCCCGGCCACCCGGGGGTGGGCCGCCGTTCCCCGGCCCGCCCCCGCCCCGATCCCCCGCACCACCTCGACCCCGAAGGGGCCCCGCTCATGCGGATGTACCTGCTCGCCCTCAACCCCACCGACTCGGTCACCGATGGATTCCTGCCCGCCGCCGCCCGCCTCGGCCTCGATCTCACGGTCCTGACCGACCGGCCCGAAGCGCACCGGCGGGTGGTCTCCCCGCAGACCGAGGTCCTGGAGTGCGACGTCCACGACTTCCGCGCCGTCATCACCCGCATGGCGAACCACCACCCCGCCGACGCGGTCTTCACCAACAGCGACCATCTTCAGACCCAGGCGGCGCTGGCCGCCGACTACTTCGGGCTGCCCGGCAAGGACTGGCGGGCCGCGCTGCGCGCCAAGAACAAGGCCGAGATGCGCCGCCACCTCGCCGCGGCCGGCGTCGACACCGTACGGTCCGTGGAACTCGCCGCCGGCGAGGATCCCGCCACGCTCACCGCCGCCGGCCTGCCCTACCCCTGCGTCATCAAGCCCCGCGAGGGCGTGGCCAGCGAGGATGTGGTGCTCGCCGAGGGGCCGGACGAGCTGGTGACGCTCGCCAAGGAGATCCAGGCGCGGCGCCCGCAGGCGGCGCTGGTCGCCGAGGAGTTCCTGGAGGGTGAGCTCTACACCCTGGAGACCCTGGGCGACGGCCGCGTACGGCACGTCCTGGGCGGTTTTCACACCACGGTCTCCGCCCCGCCGGCCTTCATCGAGGAGCGGCTCGACTTCGTCGCCGCCCACCCCGAGCCCGTGGTGGCGCAGGTGCTGGCCCAACTGGACGCGCTGGGCGTGGGGTTCGGCGCCTGCCACACGGAGTTCGTGGTCCACGAGGGCCGCGCGCGGCTCATCGAGGTGAACTACCGCGTCATCGGGGACCAGTGCGACCTGATGCTCGCGCAGGTCCTGGACATCCCCCTGTTCGAGCACATTCTGCGGGCCCACCTGGGCGAGCCGCTGCCCGCCGACCTCGGCGCGCGGCGCGACGGGGCGGGCCGGGTGGACTACGCCTGCGCCGACCGGGCCGGGACGCTGACCGCGGCGCCCGCCGCCGTGGACCGGACGGTGGACGGCGTACGGCTCAGCTACCGGCCGCTGCGCGAGGCCGGCACCGAGCACCCGCACTACCGCACCAACCGCGACTACCTCGGCGTCCTGCGGGCCACCGGCACCGACCGGAGCGCCGTGGACCGGGTGTCGGAGGCGTTCCTCGCGGCCGAGCGCTGGGAGATATCGTCGTGACCGCCGCGCTCGACACCGCCACCGGCCGGGCCGCGGCGGACGCGGAGGAGTCCGGTCTGTTGCTGCGGGTCCTGGGCGCGCTGCTGCGCGAGGACGTGGTGGGACTGCGCACCCGTGGCACCCTGCTGGAGCGGCCGGACGGCCCCTGGCTGCGGCTGCCCGCCGACGGGACCGCCGGGGCGCTGCTGCTGCCCCTGGGCGAGGACGGCTACCAGAGCACGTACACGGCGCGGCTGCCGCTCCTCGTGCGGGAGTCCGACGGCGCCCGGCTGACCACGGTCGACGAGATCCTCACGGCGCTGCACGCGCTGGCCGATCCGGCCGACCACGAGGGCTTCGACGCCTTCGCCGAGGAGTGCCGCCAGACCCTGGAGACGATGCGGCTGCACACCCGGACCCGGGACGAGACCGAGGACGAGCTGACGGTTCGTCATGGCGTTGACCCGGCCGGCTGGCTGGGGCTGAACGGTGGCCTGGCCCACGACACGCTCGCCGCCCGGCTCGACCACCCCGTCTACCCGACCGCCCGCGGCCGGTCCGGCCTGACCGAGGCCCAACTGCGCGCCTACGCACCCGAGTTCCGCCCGGACTTCGCGCTGCGCTGGCTCGCCCTGCCGCGCGCCGCGGTCACCGTTCCGGGCGGCGAGGCCACGCTGCCCGCCTGCTGGCCGACGCCCGCCGAGCTGGGCCTCGCCCACCTCGACGAGAGCCATCTCGCGCTCCCCGTCCACCCGTTGACGCTCGGCGACCCGCTGGACGGTGCGCTGCGCGAGACGGGCCTGGCGGGCGCGGCGGTACTGGCCGAGCGCGCCGTGGTCGATGTCGTCCCCACCCTGTCGATGCGCACCGTGGCAGTGGACGCCGATCCACGGCTCCATCTGAAGCTGCCGCTGGCCACCGCCACGCTGGGCCTGCGGAACCGGCGCACCATCAAGCCCCGTACGCTCATCGACGGCGCGGCGGGGCAGCGGCTGCTGGAGACCGTGCTCGCCCATGAGCCGCGCTTCCGGGGGTCGGTCCTCCAGGCCGACGAGACCGTCTACGCGCACGCCGATCATGAGCTGCTGACCGTGCTGTGCCGCCGCTACCCCGCAGGGCTGGACGGCAGCGCCGTGGTGCCGATGGCCGCGCTGCTGAGCCGGGCGCCCGGCGGGCGGCTGGTGATCGACCACCTCGCGGACCGCTTCTACGGCGGCGATCCGCTCGCCCTGCTCGACGCCTGCCTCACCCTGCTCTTCGACTGGCAGACCACGCTCTTCGGCTACGGCATCGCGCTGGAGTCCCACCAGCAGAACATCTCGCTGGTGTGGGACCGCACGGCGGACGGCACCCGGCTGCGGCTGCTGTTCAAGGACAACGACGGGCCGCGGATCAACGCCACCCGGCTGCGGGACACGCTGGGCGCCGACGCCCCGGACCCCTCGGACTTCGCCGACCCACGGATCTTCGCCGACAGCGACCGGCCGGTGCTGGACCTGTTCGCCACCATCACCGTCCACCTGTGCGCCGGTTCGTACGCCTTCGGGCTCGCCCGGCACGGACGGGCGCCGCTCGGGCGGCTGCTGGATCTGGTCCGCGACCGGCTCGCCGAGGCCGTCGAACGGCTGGGCACCGCCCCGGGCGAGCCGGGCGCCGCGCTGCGCGCCTCCGTCCTGGACGCCCCGCACCTCCCCATCAAGGCGATGGTGAGCGCCGGGACGCTGCTCTCCAAGGAGCGTTCGGGCGCGGCCGACATCAACAAGCACTACACCACCGGCCCCAACTACCTGCTTCCGACGGGGACTTCCCGATGAGGACCACCACTTCTCGCCAGGCCGAACCGGCCGTCGTCGAAACCAAGGACCGTCCGGGCCTCGCCCGCCGCCAGGTGCACGCCGTGGCCGGCTGCTACTTCGTGGCGTCGTTCGCCGCCCTCGGCCTGCCGCCGTACCTCACCGAGATCCTGCCCGAGTTCGGCGCCGGCGCCGCCCGCTGGGCCGGGCTGCTCTACATCATCCCCACCATCTTCGGCGCCCTCGGCGCACCGCTGTGGGGGCGGCTCGCGGACCGCTTCGGACGCAAACGGCTGCTGCTGCGCGCACAGTTGGGGCTGGCGGCGGCCTTCCTGCTGGCCGGCTGGGCCGACTCGATGAGCACCTTCGTCGCGGCGCTGGTCCTCCAGGGCATCCTCGGCGGCACCTTCGCCGCGTCGAACGGCTATCTGGGGGCGGCGCTCGAAGGCAATGCGCTGTCCCGGGCGCTCACCCTGATGCAGGGCAGCGCCCGTGCGGCCCTGGTCTTCGCCCCGATCGTGGTCGGCTCGCTGACGCCGTGGCTGTCGCCGCACCGGCAGTACGCCCTGCTGGCCGTGCTGCCGCTGACCGCGGCCGTGATGCTGGCGGCGCTCCCGGAGCCGCCGCGGGTCCGGACCGGCGCACCGCAGGCCGCCACCGCGGAGGTCGACGCGGACGGCACCTCGGCGGTGGAGACGGCCGCGGCCGAGGCCGCCGCGACCGAGCACTCCGGGCCCGGGTCGCAGTCCTCGCTGCGCGCCCTCTACGCCCTGGAGTTCGCCTTCGTCTTCTCCACCGTCATCTCCTTCCCCTATCTGATCTCCCTCATCAAGGAGCGGATCCCGGGCACCGACCCCATGGTGTCCGGCGTGCTGTTCGCCCTCCCCCACATGTGCTATCTGGTCGCGGCGATGGCGGTGCACGCCGTCTTCCGCACCCGCCCCCGGCTCGGTATCGGGCTCGGCTTCGGCTGTATCGCGCTCGGTCTGGCCGGACACGGCCTGGCGGACTCGCTCACCGGCTTCGTCGCGGTCCGTCTGGTGCTCGGTGCCGGGCTCACCCTCGGTCTGGTCTGTCTGTCCGTGCTGGCCGCGAACTGTGCCAAGGGCCGGGCCCCGGGCGGGCTGTTCGGCTCGATCGAATTCTTCTCCAAGGCCGGCGCGGTCGCCGCCGGTGTGGCCGCCGCGGTCGGCAACGACTGGTTCGGCCCGGCCGCGCCCGTCCTGACCGGCACCGCGATCGCCCTGGTCACCGTCCTCGCGACCGCCGCCCCTGTTCTGCTCTCCCGCCTCCCCCGCACCCGCAGGAGCCCGCGATGCCTCCGCTGACCAATTCCCCCGGCCCCGCCGTGGCCCCCGCCGCGCCCGCCGGCCTGCCCACCGCCGACCAGGCCGTGGCGCACACCCTGCTCAACTGCCTGCTGCGCGAGGTGTCCGGACCCGAGCACCAGACCGCGGTCGACAACGGGCAGCTGCTGATCCGGCTGCCGCGCCGCGGTGTGCTGCTGCGGGTCGCGCTGCGCCGTACCTCGCTGCTCGGCGCGCACCGGTTCACCGGCCCGGTGTCCGAACAGACCGCCGACGGCTGGGCCGAGGTGGGCTGGCGCCGGCTGGCCGAGTACGTGCACGCCGAGCTGTCGTTGCGGACCGGCGTGGACAACGAGGAGTTCCTGGCCCAGATCGCCTCCAGCCACCAGGCCGTCTCCGCGGCGCTGGCGGCCCGTACGGAGCACCCCGTCGCAGGGGAGCAGGACGCGGAGGACTGGCAGACCGCCTATGTCACCTCCGAGCAGTCGCTGATCCTCGGTCACCGCTTCCACCCGACGCCCAAGGCCCGCACCGGCGATCCGGCCGCCTGGCAGTCGTACGCGCCCGAGACCGGGGCCGCCTTCCCGCTGCTGCTGCTCGCCGTGCGCGCGGAACTGATCGCCGAGGAAGCGGCCGGCGAGGGCGCCACCGCCCCGCTGGACGCGCTGCACACCGCGGTCCCGGACGGCTACCGGCTGCTGCCCGTCCACCCCTGGCAGTACGAGCTGCTGCGCGAGCACGCCGGGCTGCGAGAAGCGCTGGAGCGCGACGACATCCGTGTCCTGGGCACCGGCGGGGCGCCGTTCGCCGCCACCGCGTCCGTGCGCACGCTCTACGACGGGGAGGCGTTCCTCAAGTTCAGCCTGAACGTCCGGATCACCAACTGCCTCCGGAAGAACGCCAGTTACGAGCTGTCCGGGGCGGTGGCCCTGACCCGGCTGCTGGCGCCGGCGCTCGCCGACCTCGCCACCCGGTTCCCCGGCAGCGCGGTACTGCGCGAGCCCGGCTACCGCAGCCTGGCGCTGCCCGGCGCCGACGGCCGCCCGGACACCGAACTGCTCGAAGGGTTCGGCGTCATCGTCCGCGAGGGTCTCTCCCAGCGGCTGCTGCCCGGCACCACCCCGCTGCTGGCGGCCGCCGTCGCCGATGAGTACCCCACCAGCCCGGCCCATGTCTCCCGGCTCCTGGACGGCGCCGGACCGCGGGCCGCACTGGACTGGTGGGCCGCCTACCTCGATCTGCTGCTCCCGCCGGTGCTCGCCGCCTACTTCGACCACGGCCTGGTGCTGGAACCGCACCTCCAGAACGTGCTGGTCTGCGTCGACGGCGACGGGATGCCCGCCCAGGTCCTCTTCCGTGACCTGGAGGGCACCAAGCTGGTCCCCGAGCACCACGCCGAGCTGCTGGCGTCGCTGCCCGAGCGGGTCGCGGCCCCGATGACCTACGACGCCCAGCGCGGCTGGGACCGGGTGGTGTACTGCCTGCTGGTCAACCATGTCGCCGAGATGCTCGCGGCGCTCGCCGATCTGCACCCGGGCACCGAGGCGGAACTGTGGGGGCAGGTGCGCCGCACCCTTCAGACCCACGCGGACCGGTACGGCTGCCCGCCGCGGCTTGCCGCCCTGCTGGCCGGTGTCCCGCTGCCCGCCAAGGCCAATCTGCTCACCCGCTGGGAGCGCAAGGCCGACCGCGAGGCCGGCTATGTCCTGCTGCCCTCGCCGCTGGCCGAGGCCGTTCTGTCCGGTGCCGTGCGCGCCGACGACACCACCCCCTGGAGCACCCGATGAGCACCCCCGGCCTCGCCCCCACCGCCGCGGTCCGCGACCGCGTCCAGGGCCTCGCACCCGAGGAACTGCCCGCCTATGTCTACGACTTGACGGCGCTGCGCGCGCATCTGGCCGGGGTCCGGGCCGCGCTGCCCGAGCGCGTGGAGCTCTACTACGCGGCCAAGGCCAACCCGGAGCCGGAGATCCTGGGCGCGCTGCGCCCGTACGTCGACGGCTACGAGGTCTCCTCGGGCGGCGAACTCGCGCACACCGGCAAGGCCGTGCCCGGCGCCCCGCTCGCCTTCGGCGGACCGGGCAAGACCCCCGCGGAGGTCGCCCAGGCGCTGGAGTGCGGGGTACAGCGCTTCCATGTGGAGAGCGTGTACGAGATCCATATGCTCGCGAACCTGGCCGCCCGGCTCGCCCCGGAGCGCCGGATCGCGGTGCTGGCACGCTTCAATCTGCCGGTCCACGACGGTTCCCTGGACGGCAGTTCGCTCGCCATGGGCGGCCGCCCGACCCCCTTCGGACTGGACCCGGACCAGGCCGGTGAGGTCGTCGCGCTGCTCACCGACGGCACCTACCCGCACCTCGAACTCCGCGGCGTCCACGCCCACTTGGCCAGCGGCCTGGAGGCGCCGGAGCAGCTGGGCGTGGCGGAGGCGATCGTGACCTGGGCCGCCGCGCTGGCCGCGGAGCACCGGATTCCGCTCTCCGAGGTGACCATCGGCGGCGGGATGGCGGTCGACTACGCCGCGCCGGAGCGCCGTTTCGACTGGACCGCGTACGGCGCGGGCCTGGCCCGGCTCGCCGCCGCCCACCCCGGTCTCACCCTGCGGATCGAGCCGGGGCGGGCGCTGACCGCGTACTGCGGCTGGTACGCCACCGAGGTGCTGGATGTGAAGCACAGCCACGGCGAGGAGTTCGCCGTGGTGCGCGGCGGCACCCACCATCTGCGGACCCCCGCGACCAAGGGCCATGACCAGCCCTGCACGGTGCTGCCGTCCGACGCGCCCTGGCCGCACCCCTGGCCGCGGTCGGTGGCCCGGGGGAACCAGGTCACCGTCACCGGGCAGCTGTGCACCCCGAAGGACGTGCTGGCCCGCGCGGTGCCGGCGCCGGGGCTGCGGGCCGGTGACCGGGTGGTGTTCGGGGTGGCCGGGGCGTACGCCTGGAACATCTCGCACCATGACTTCCTGATGCATCCGCGCCCCGGCTTCCACTTCCTCGGCGGTGCGGCAGAGGAGGACTGAGGCAGCCCCGGCCCGGCGGTCTCTCGCGGTCGTACGGGGTGCCCCGGCAGGTCCGCCGACCCCGCGGGGCGGGAGTGACGGCCACACCATCGGCGGTGCCTGCCCGGGCCCCGGGCGGGAACGGATGACGGGGTAACCGATCGTCCGAAGGAGCTGAGCAGGACATGGGCCGGAACACGGCATTCTTGATCGCGGGGGCGGGACTGGCCGGCGCCAAGGCCGCGGAGACGCTGCGCAAGGAGGGCTTCGACGGCCCGCTCGTGCTGCTGGGCGACGAGCGCGAGCGGCCGTATGAGCGGCCGCCGCTGTCCAAGGGCTATCTGCTGGGCAGCGCCGAGCGGGAGTCGGCGTTCGTCCATCCGCCCGAGTGGTACGCGGAGCACCAGGTCGAGCTGCGCCTGGGCCAGGCCGTCACCGCCCTCGACCCGGCCGGTCATGAGGTGACCCTCGCGGACGGCAGCCGGCTCGGCTACGCCAAGCTGCTGCTGGCCACCGGCTCCACCCCGCGCCTGCTGCGGGTGCCCGGTGCGGACCTCGACGGGGTCCACTACCTGCGGCGGCTGGCGGACAGCGACCGCCTCAAGGAGGTCTTCGGTGCCGCGTCCCGGGTCGTGGTGATCGGCGCGGGCTGGATCGGCCTGGAGACCGCGGCCGCCGCGCGCGCCGCCGGGGTCGAGGTGACCGTGCTGGAGGCCGCGGCGCTGCCGCTGCTGCGGGTCCTGGGGCCCGAGGCGGCCCGGATCTTCGCCACCCTGCACACCGATCACGGGGTCGAGCTGCGCTGCGGCACCCAGGTCTCGGAGATCACCGGCACGGGCGGTGCGGTGGACGGCGTACGGCTGGCGGACGGCAGCCTGATCGGGGCCGATGCGGTCATCGTCGGCGTCGGGATCACCCCGAACAGCGAGCCGGCCGCCGCGGCGGGGCTCAAGGTCGACAACGGTGTCGTGGTGGACGAGCGGCTGTGCTCCTCCCACCCGGACATCTTCGCGGCCGGTGATGTCGCCAACGCCTACCACCCGGTCCTGGGCCGGCAGCTGCGCGTCGAGCACTGGGCCAACGCGCTGCACCAGCCGCAGACCGCCGCCAAAGCGATGCTGGGCCAGGACGTCCGCTACGACAGGCTGCCGTACTTCTTCACCGACCAGTACGACCTGGGCATGGAGTACACCGGATTCGCCGAGCCGGACGGCTATGACCAGGTCGTCTTCCGCGGGGACACCGATGCCCGGGAGTTCATCGCCTTCTGGCTCTCCGGGGGACGGGTGCTGGCCGGGATGAATGTGAACGTCTGGGACGTCACCGGGCCGATCAAGGCGCTGGTACTGAGCGGGAAGGCGGTCGATCCCGAGCGGCTGGCCGATCCGGCCGTGCCGCTGGACTCCCTGGTGCCCTGAGAACCGGGCCCCGCCCGGTTCTCACGGAGCGCCTCCGGTGACTGTGTGGCCGCCGTAACGACTGGTGATCGCTTGATGTGACACCCGGTTAACGGGCCGTTCGTAGGGTCGGAACAAGCTTCCGACCACGAAGGGAACCGTCCGTGACCGCATCGGAACCGCTGGCAGAGCGCCTCACGCAGGTGCGGACGGCGTGCTCGTACTGCGGGGTCGGGTGCGGGATCGTGCTGGATGTCGCGACGGACCCGGAGGGGCGGCGGACGGTCCGCAGGGCGGCCGGGGACAAGGCCCACCCGGCGAACGGTGGACGGCTGTGCACCAAGGGCGCGACCAGCGCCGAGCTGCTCGCCGCGCCGGGGCGGCTGTCGGCCGCCCTGGTGCGCGCGGACCGCGGTGACGAGCCGGCGGCCGAGGCGATGACGGCGGCGATCCAGCAGACCGCCGGGCGGCTGCGCGAGATCGTCGACGAGCACGGACCGGACGCGCTGGCGCTGTACGTGTCCGGCCAGATGACGCTGGAGGCCCAGTACCTGGCGAACAAGCTCGCCAAGGGCTTCGTGCGCACCCGGCACATCGAGTCCAACTCCCGGCTGTGCATGGCGAGCGCGGGCAGCGGCTACAAGCTGTCGCTGGGCGCGGACGGCCCGCCCGGCTCCTACCAGGACTTCGAGCATGCCGAGGTCTTCTTCGTCATCGGCTCCAACATGGCCGACTGCCACCCGATCCTCTTCCTGCGGATGATGGAGCGGGTGAAGGCGGGCGCCAAGCTGATCGTGGTCGATCCCCGCCGTACCGCCACCGCGGCCAAGGCCGATCTGTTCCTCCAGATCGCGCCGGGTACGGATCTGGCGCTGCTGAACGGTCTGCTGCATCTGCTGGCCGAGAACGGCCGGGTGGACACCGAGTTCATCGCCGAGCACACCGAGGGCTGGGAGGCCATGCCGGCCTTCCTCCAGGACTATCCGCCGGAGCGGGTCGCGGAGCTCACCGGCATTCCGGAGGCGGATCTGCGCCGGGCCGCCGAGTGGATCGGCGCGGCGGACGACTGGATGAGCTGCTGGACCATGGGCCTGAACCAGAGCACCCATGGCACCTGGAACACCAATGCCCTGGTCAACCTGCATCTGGCGACCGGTGCGATCTGCCGGCCCGGCAGCGGCCCGTTCTCGCTCACCGGCCAGCCCAATGCGATGGGCGGCCGCGAGATGGGCTACATGGGCCCGGGGCTGCCGGGACAGCGGTCGACGCTGGTGGCCGAGGACCGTGCCTTCGCCGAGGAACTGTGGGGCCTGGAGCCGGGGACGGTGCGGGCGGACGGGCCCGGTCAGGGCACCGTCGAGATGTTCCGGCGGATGGCGGACGGCGACATCAAGGCGTGCTGGATCATCTGCACCAACCCCGTCGCCTCGGTCGCCAACCGCCGGACGGTCATCGAGGGGCTGGAGGCCGCGGAGTTCGTGGTCGCCCAGGACGTCTTCGCGGAGACCGAGACCAACGCCTACGCCGATGTCGTCCTGCCCGCGGCCATGTGGGCCGAGTCCGAGGGCGTGATGGTCAACTCGGAGCGCAATCTGACGCTGGTGCGACCGGCCGCGGACCCGCCGGGCGAAGCCTGGCCGGACTGGCGGATCATCGCGGAGATCGCCTGTGCGATGGGCTACGAGGACGCCTTCACCTACCACAGCGCGGAGGAGATATTCGAGGAGATCAAACGCGCCTGGAACCCGCGGACCGGCTATGACCTGCGCGGAGTGACCTATGAGCGGCTGCGGGACACCCCGGTGCAGTGGCCCAGCGCGGCCGTCGACGGGCCCGACCGCAATCCGGTGCGCTACCTCAACGACGGCGTCAGCCAGACCCTGGACGAGCGGCCCGACGGCACCCGCCCCCGGCTGTCCTTCCCCACCGCGACCGGCCGGGCCGTGTTCTTCGCCCGGCCGCACCTCCCGGCGGCCGAGATGCCCGACGACGACTTCCCGTACGTGCTGAACACCGGGCGGCTGCCCCACCAGTGGCACACCCTGACCAAGACCGGCAAGGTCGGCAAGCTGAACAAGCTCAACCCGGGCCCGTTCGTGGAGCTGCATCCGCAGGACGCCGCGGCGCT
Organism: Streptomyces sp. NPDC127097; assembly: GCF_042724075.1. NCBI lineage: Bacteria > Bacillati > Actinomycetota > Actinomycetes > Kitasatosporales > Streptomycetaceae > Streptomyces > Streptomyces sp. NPDC127097. The sequence goes on from NZ_JBHXFI010000051.1 coordinate 44,823, forward strand.
GGGCCTCGCGGACGGGGACACGGTGGAGGTCGCCTCGCGGCGCGGCCGGGCGGTGCTGCCCGCCGTGGTGACCGACCGGGTACGGCCCGGCGACTGCTTCGCGCCGTTCCACTGGAACGACCTGTTCGGCGAGTACCTCAGCGTCAACGCGGTGACCCATGACGCGGTCGATCCGATCTCCTTCCAGCCCGAGTTCAAGGTCTGCGCGGTGTCGCTGGCCAGGGTCGCGGCCGCGCCGGGGCAGCCGCAGGGCGGGACGGACGCCGGTCGGGCCGGCGGCGGGTCCGGGGCCGGGGCGGACCAGGGCCACGACGCGGCGAGAGCGGTGCTGGCGGAGGTGTTCCGGCTCGGCGAGCCGGCCCCGCCGGTGCTGGCCGAGCACGAACGGCGCTATCTCTCCGGCTTTCTCGCCGGGCTGGGCTCCGGGCCCGCCACCGCCGTCGGCACTCCCGTGCTGCCGTCCCACGCCCCGTTCAGCCCGGAGAGCGCGCTGTGGGTCAACGGCGTCCTGGCCGGGATGTTCTCCCGCACGCCGGACACCCGGCCGGCGACGGCGACGGACCCGGCGGAGGCTCCCGCCGAAGCGGCCGATGCCCGGGCCACCCGTACGGTCGTCGTCCTGTGGGCGTCCCAAACGGGCAACGCGGAGGAGGTCGCGGCCGACACGGCCCGCCGGCTGACCGGCAGCGGACGGGCGGCGACGCTGCTGAGCATGGACGACAGCGCGCCGGCCACCCTGCCGCGCGGCGCCGATCTGCTCATCGTCACCAGCACCTTCGGCGACGGCGACGCCCCCGACAACGGGTCCGGCTTCTGGGAGACCCTGAACGCGCCGGACACGCCCCGGCTGGACGGGATGCGCTACTCCGTCCTCGCCCTGGGTGATTCCTCCTATGACGACTTCTGCGGCCACGGCCGGCGGCTCGACGAACGCCTCGCCGAGCTGGGCGCGAAGCGGCTGGTGCCCCGTACGGACTGCGAACCGGACTATGAGCAGCCGGCGGGGCAGTGGCTCGACCAGGTCCTCATGGCCCTGGAGGCCGGCGCGGAGCCGGACGGCGGGGCGGAGGCGGACGGCGGGGCCGAGGCGGACGGCGGCGGAGCGGCGGACGGCGCTGCCGGGGCGGGCGCCGCGGCCGGCCCGCCGGGGACGGTCCCGGCTCCCGCCGCCCCGGCCCGGGCGCCGGGCGGCCGGCCCTCCAAGGCCGCGCCCGCCACCGCCCGTCTCGTCGGCAACGAACTGCTGAGCCGGGCCGGGGCCACCAAGGAGGTGCGGCAGTTCACCTTCGACACCCGGGACGGCGACGGCACCCCGCTGGACTACGAGGTGGGGGACGCGCTCGGCGTGCTGCCGCGGAACTGCCCGGACCTCGTCGCCGAGTGGCTGGCCGTCACCGGTCTCGATCCCGCAGCCCCCGTCGAGCTCCCGGGCCCGGGCACGGTGCCGCTGGGCGAGGCCCTGCACCGCCATCTGGACATCGCCAGGATCACCCCCGCACTCCTCCGGCTGGTCGCCGAACGCACCGGTGACCGGGTCCTCAAGAAGCTGCTGCGGCCCGACAACAAGGGCGAGCTGGCCCAGTGGACCTGGAGCCGGCAGGCCGTCGATGTGCTCGCGGAGTTCCCGGTCCGGGCCGGTGCGGCGGAGTGGGCCGCCCTGCTCCCCCGTCTCCAGCCCCGGCTGTACTCCATCTCGTCGAGCCCGCTGACCGATCCCGGGCTGCTCCGGCTGACGGTCTCCGTGGTCCGCTACGAGAACCGGGCGGGCCACCCGCGCAAGGGCGTGGCCTCCACCTTTCTGGCCGATGCCGAGCCCGGCAGCCCGGTACCGGTGTTCGTCCAGCGCACCGCCCACTTCCGTCCGCCGGCCGATCCGGCCACCCCGATGGTGATGGTGGGCCCCGGCACCGGCGTCGCGCCCTTCCTCGGCTTCCTGGACGAGCGGCGGGCCCGTGGCCACCGCGCCCCCAACTGGCTCTTCTTCGGGGAGCAGCGCCGGGCCACGGACTTCTACTACGAGGACGCGCTCGACCGGCTGCGCCGCGACGGCCTGCTCACCCGGCTGGACACCGCCTTCTCCCGCGATCAGCGGGCCAAGGTCTACGTCCAGGACCGGATGCGCGAACACGGCGCCCAGCTGTGGTCCTGGCTCCGGGACGGCGCGCACTTCTATGTGTGCGGTGACGCGTCCCGGATGGCCAAGGACGTCGACCGCGCGCTGCGGGACATCGCCGTCGCGCACGGCGGCCTGGCGGAGGAGGCGGCCGCCGGTTACGTCAAACAGCTCGCCGCCGACAAGCGCTACGTCCGCGACGTGTACTGACGCACCGCGACGCGGGCCAGGGCCCGCCCCCTCCATAACGCTCCCTTCCGCCCCTGCCGTTCGCGCGCCCTTCGGTTGATTTCTTGAACGGGCCGACCTCGGGCATTGGACGGACGATGGAGAGGAAGGAGAGCGCTATGACCCTGATGACCGCTGACGCCATGACCACCGAACCGGAGCCCAAGGGGCCGGGGCCGGTGCCGAGCGAGCCCGAACCGGTGCCCCGGGACCCGGTCCCCGCCGAGCCGGAACCGGACGAGCCGGGCCCGTCCCCGACGGAGCCGCCCGGCACGAAACCGGATGTCCATCCGGCGCCCGAGCCACCCGACTGACACCGGCCCGCCCCGATTGCCACCCGGCGTCACCCCGGCGAGACCGGCCCGCTGCCGGTTCGCCACGCCCCCGACCGGAAGGCGCGCTCGCGCGGGCGCACGAGCGGTTCCGCCGGGCGCTCGGCGGCCGGCGGGTGAACGCCGAGCCGCCGGGGCCGGCCGGATACCGCACCCGCTGTGACCCGCCCGACGCAACGCCACGTTGATGAGGAGCTGAGCATGCACGACGCGGAAACCCCGGCAGGGACGACGGGGGCCCCGGCGGCGCCGGGGCCCCTCGACAGCGCCGAGCTGCGACGGCTCGACGCCCACTGGCGGGCCGCCAACTATCTGTCCGTCGGGCAGATCTATCTGATGGCCAATCCGCTGCTGGAGGCGCCGCTGCGCCCCGAGCACATCAAGCCGCGGCTGCTGGGCCACTGGGGCACCTCACCCGGCCTGAACCTGGTGCACACCCACCTCAACCGCGTCATCAAGGCCCGTGACCTGGACGCCCTGTGCGTATGGGGGCCGGGGCACGGCGGCCCCGCCGTGGTGGCCAACTCCTGGCTGGACGGCACCTACTCCGAGACCTATCCCGATGTCAGCCGGGACGCCGCGGGCATGGCCCGGCTGTTCCGGCAGTTCTCGTTCCCCGGCGGCATTCCCAGCCATGTCGCGCCGGAGACCCCGGGCTCGATCCATGAGGGCGGCGAGCTGGGCTACTCCCTCACCCATGCCTACGGCGCGGCGTTCGACAATCCGGAGCTGCTGGTCGCCTGTGTCGTCGGCGACGGCGAGGCGGAGACCGGGCCGCTCGCCGCGTCCTGGCACGCCACGAAGTTCCTGGACCCGGTGCACGACGGCGCGGTGCTGCCCCTGCTGCACCTCAACGGCTACAAGATCGCCAATCCGGCGGTGCTGGCCCGGATCCCGCAGGACGAGCTGGACGCGCTGCTGCGCGGCTACGGCCACGACCCGATCCATGTCACCGGCGACGATCCGGCGACGGTCCATCAGGAGCTGGCCGCCGCCATGGACCGCGCCCTGGACCGGATCGCCGCCATCCAGCAGCGGGCCCGCGGCGAGGGGGTCACCGAGCGCCCCCGCTGGCCCATGATCGTGCTGCGGACCCCCAAGGGCTGGACCGGCCCGCACGAGGTCGACGGGCAGCCCGTGGAGGGCACCTGGCGCTCCCATCAGGTTCCGCTGCCCGGCGTACGGGACGACCCCGGGCATCTGCGGCAGCTGGAGGAGTGGCTGCGCTCGTACCGGCCGGAGGAGCTGTTCGACGAGGGGGGCCGGCCGCGCCCCGAGGTGCTGGCGGGTGTGCCCGAGGGGTCGCGCCGGCTCGGTGCCTCACCGCACGCCAACGGCGGTCTGCTGGTGCGCGACCTGCCGCTGCCGCCGCTGGAGCGGTACGCGGTGGAGGTCGACAAGCGCGGCACCGTGCTGCACGAGCCGACCCGGGTACTGGGCGGGCTGCTGGAGGCGGTCATGGACGCCACCGCGGAGCGCCGCGACTTCCGTGTCGTGGGCCCCGACGAGACCGCGTCCAACCGTCTGGAGGCGCTCTACGACGCCACCGGCAAGGCGTGGCAGGCCCGGACACTGGACACCGACGAGCATCTCGCCCATGACGGCCGGGTCATGGAGGTGCTCTCCGAGCATCTGTGCCAGGGATGGCTGGAGGGCTATCTCCTCACCGGCCGGCACGGGCTCTTCTCCAGCTACGAGGCGTTCGCGCACATCGTCGACTCCATGGTCAACCAGCACATCAAATGGCTGCGGACCGCGCGCCGGCTGCCCTGGCGACGGCCCCTCGCCTCGCTGAACTACCTGCTCACCTCACACGTCTGGCGGCAGGACCACAACGGTTTCTCGCACCAGGACCCCGGCTTCGTCGACCACATCCTCAACAAGAGCCCGGAGGTGGTCCGGGTCTATCTGCCGCCGGACGCCAACACCCTGCTCTCGGTGGCCGATCATGCGCTGCGCAGCCGTGACTACGTCAATGTGATCGTGGCCGGCAAACAGCCGTCCTTCGACTGGCTCACCCTCGACGAGGCCCGCACCCACTGCGCACGCGGCGCCGGTGCCTGGCAGTGGGCGGGCACCGAGGACGGCAGCCGGGATCCCGATGTGGTGCTGGCCTGCGCCGGGGACGTCCCCACCCAGGAGACGCTGGCCGCCGCCGGACTGCTGCGCCGGCATCTGCCGGAGCTGGCGGTGCGGGTGGTCAATGTCGTCGACATGGCGCGGCTGCTGCCGTCGGGAGAGCATCCGCACGGTATGCCGGACCCCGAGTACGACGCGCTGTTCACCCGCGACAAGCCGGTCATCTTCGCCTACCACGGCTACCCGTGGCTGATCCACCGGCTCTGCTACCGCCGCGCCGGACACGAGAATCTCCATGTCCGCGGCTACAAGGAGGAGGGCACCACGACCACGCCCTTCGACATGGTCGTCCGCAACGATCTCGACCGGTACCGGCTGGTGATGGACGTGGTGGACCGGGTGCCCGGTCTCGGGGTGCGCGCCGTCGCGCTGCGGCAGGAGATGGCGGACGCCCGTACCCGCCACCACGCCTGGATCCGGGAGCACGGCACCGATCTGCCGGAGGTCGCCGACTGGACCTGGGCGGACTGACGGGGCCCGGCGGCGGCCCGCCTCCGACGGAGTAACGCGCGGCGCGGTGACGGGGCGGCCCGGCCGCCGCATGTGAGCCTGAGGCGCGGGTACCCGGGGCCTCAGGAGGTGCGCGGATGGCGCGGTGGCTGACGACGGGCGCCGAACTCATCGGCTGGTGGGCGGTGTTGACCGGCCTGTGGATCGTGCTGATCGGTACCGTCGACACGCTGGAGTGGGCGGTCGGCGCCGGTGCCGCGCTGCTCGCCGCCGGTGCGGCCTGCGCTGCGCGGCGTGCGGTCGACCGCCGATGAGCGGTTGGACCGCCGCGGCCGTGGCGCTGCTGGTGTGCGGTGTCGCCCCGGCCGCCGGTGGCGCCGCCACCGGCCCGGTCCGGCGGCGGGTGCCCGCACAGAACCTGGCGACCACGCTGCTCAGCCTGGTGATCCTGCTGCTGGCCCAGGGCTACGGCCGTCCGGCGTACACCGATCCGGCGCTGGTGCTCGCGGTGCTCGGGCCGGCCGGCACCCTGCTGTATGTGCGGCTGCTCGCCGACCAGTTGGCGGCCCATCCGCCACGGCCTCGCTCGCTGCTCGCGGTGACGGCGCTGAGCTATACGGCCGTGCCCGCGGTGGTGCTGCCGCTGTGTGTGGCCGCCGGGCCCGGCAGGGCCATGGTGAAACTGCTGGTCATCGGGGTGCTGTTGGTGCTGGGTAGCCGGGTGGCGGCGCGGGCGGTGACCGCCGCCGTCACCGCGGGACACGGCCGGACCGGACCGGCGGAGGGAATGTCCGATGGCTGACGATCTGCCGCTGCTGCTCGGCCTGCTCCTGGTGGCCGCCGCCGGAACCGCCACCGTCCTGGTGCGCGATCCGGTGCGGCAGTCCTTTCTGCTGTCCCTGCTCGGCCTGGCACTGGCCCTGGTGTTCCTGCTGCTTCAGGCCCCCGATGTCGCGCTCTCCCAGCTGGCGGTGGGCTCCGTGCTGACCCCGCTGATGGTGCTGCTGTCCGTACGCAAGGTGCGGCGCAGGGCGCGCAGCGAACGCCGGGAGGAGCACGAATGAGCAGCAGGCTGCGGCTGTGGGTGCTGGCCGTCGGCGGACTGGGGGTGGCCGTCCTGTTCGTCCTGGCCTGTTTCGACCTGCCGGCCTTCGGCGGGCTCTGGCACCCGTACGGCGACCGGGCCGTGCGGGCCGCGCTCGCCCGGCACACCGCCAACACCATCTCCTCCGTCAACTTCGACCAGCGCGCCTTCGACACCCTCGGCGAGGAGTCCATCCTGTTCGGCTCGGTGGTGGGCACCGTCGTCCTGCTGCGGCAGACCCGGGACGAGGGCCGGCTGCCCCCGGAGCCGGCCACGGTCGCGCCACCGGTCCGCCACTATGCGCTGATCGCGCTGCCCGTCACCCTGCTCATCGGCCTGTATGTCATCGCGCACGGCCAGCTCAGCCCCGGCGGCGGCTTCCAGGGCGGGGTCGTGGCCGCCACCGCGCTGCATCTGCTCTATATCGCCGTGGACTACCGGGCGCTGGAGCGGATCCGGCCGGTCGGTCTGTACGAGGTGGCGGATGCCGCCGGGGAGGCCGCCTATCTGCTGCTGGGCACGGCCGCACTGGTGACGGGGGCGGCGTTTTTGACCAACTTCCTTCCCTACGGCACCTTCAACACGCTCTCCTCCGGCGGCACCGTCCCGCTGCTCAACGCCGCCATCGGCGTGGAGGTGGCCTGCGGGGTGGTCGTCCTGCTGGCCCGTTTCCTGGACCAGGCCGTGGAGATCGAGAGCGGGGACGGGGACCGGGACGACGCAGCGGAGGCCGGGACATGAGTGTGCTGCCGTATCTGATCGCGGGATGGCTGTTCCTGATCGGCTGTTACGGGCTGGCCACCAGCCGCAACCTCATCCACGCGGTGGGCTGTCTCACCGTCTGCCAGTGCTCGACCTATGTCCTGCTGCTCGCCATCGGCTACCGGGACGGCGCCACCGCCCCGGTCTTCTCCGACATCGCACCGGGCTCCCGCCCCGTCGTCGACCCCGTCGTCCAGGCCCTCACCCTCACCGACATCGTCATCGGGGCGACCGTCACCGCGCTGCTGCTCTCCCTGGTCATCCAGGTCGCCAAACGGCACCGGACGGTGGACCCGGACGAGCTCTCGGAGCTGCGGGGGTGAGCGTCGACCGGATCCTTCCGCTGATCGTGGCGGTCCCGCTGTTCGGGGCGGCGCTGCTGGTCGGCGCGGGCCGGCGGCTGCCGCGGTCCGCAGCCGAGGTGCTGGGGTGTGTGTGCGCCGCGGGCACGGCGGCGCTCGCGCTGGCCGCGTCGGCCGGGACCCCCTCGTCCACCGCCCGCCCCCTCGAATGGCTGGGCGGCTGGCGGCCGCACGGCGGGGCGGGGGTGGGCATCGTGCTGGTCGGCGACCGTATCGGCCTCGGTCTGGCCACCCTGGTCTCCCTGCTGGTGGTGGCCGCCCTCGCCTACGCCTGGCGGTACTTCGACGAGCCCCCGCAGCGCCACGCGGGCTCCTTCCCCGCCCTGGTGCTGCTCTTCCAGGCGGGCATGTGCGGCTTCGCGCTGGCCGGGGACCTGTTCAACGCCTTTGTCTTCTTCGAGCTGATGGGTGTCGTCGCGTACGCCCTGACCGGCTACCGCGTCGAGGAGGCCCGCGCCGTCCAGGGGGCTTTGGTGTTCGGCGTCATCAACTCCCTCGGCGCCTACACCACCTTGCTGGGCATCGGTCTGCTCTACGCCCGCACCGGTGAACTCGGCCTCGCCCAGATCGGCGGCGCCCTCGACGCGCACCCCGGCGGCCCGGACGCGCTGGTGATCGCCGCCTTCGTCCTCGTCGCCACCGGACTGCTCGTCAAGGCCGCCGCGGTGCCGTTCCACTTCTGGCTCGCCGATGCGCATGCGGTGGCGCCCACACCGGTGTGCATGCTGCTGTCCGGGGTCATGGTCGAGCTGGGCGTGTACGGCACCGCCCGGGTCTACTGGACGGTCTTCGCGGGCCCCGGCGGCATCCCGGCGCCCGACGCGCAGCGGGCGCTGCTGGCCCTGGGGGTGCTGACCGCGGTGCTCGGCGCGGTGATGTGCGGGCTCCAGCGTCATCTCAAGCGGCTGCTGGCCTATTCCACGGTCGCGCACACCGGCCTGTTCCTCATCGGCCTCGCGGTGCTCACCCCGGAGGGGCTCGGCGGTGTCGCGCTGTACGTGCTGGCGCATGCCGGGGTGAAGGCGGCGCTGTTCGCCTGTGTGGGGATTCTGCTGGACCGGTTCGGCAGCGTCGACGAGCCCGAGCTGCACGGCAAGGGGCGGGAACTCCCGTGGGTGGGCGTGCTGTTCGGGACCGGCGGGCTGGCGCTGGCCGGGCTGCCGCCGTTCGGCACCGCGCTGGGCAAGGCCGTGACCGAGGAGGCGGCGGGCGGCTGGGCGACCGCGCTTTTCGTGGTGGTCTCGGCGGCCACCGGAGGCGCGGTACTGCGGGCCGGGGCGCGGGTGTTCCTGGGCCTGGGACCGGTCACGGGGAGCGGGGCCGGCACGGCACGGCAGGCCGGGGCCGCCGACGACGAGGCCGCCGAGGAAACCACCGGGAAAGCGGAGGAGCCGGAGACCAGCGGACGGCTCACCCGGGTCCCGGCCAGCATGCTCGCGGTGCCCACCGCGCTGCTCGCCGGGGCGCTGGCGGTCGGACTGGTCCCGGGCCTGCGCACCGGCACCGGGCACGCCGCCGACGCCTTCACCGACCAGGCCGGCTACCTCGCGGCGGTGCAGCACGGCCGGGCGACGGAGCCCGCGTCCACTCCCCCGCCGCACTGGTCCACGGCCGGGGTGCTGTGGGGTCTGCTGGCCACCGCGCTGGCCGTGGGACTCGCCCTGCTCGCCGTGCGCCGTCCGCCGGTCACCGAACCCGCCCGGTGGACCACACCGCTGCGCCGGCTGCACTCCGGCCATGTCGGCGACTATGTCGCGTGGTTCCTGGCGGGTGTCACCCTGCTGGGGGTGCTGGTCGTGTGACGGGCGGGGCCGCGGTCCCGGCGCTGCACACGGCCGCCGTCCGGGCCGGGCCGGCGGCCGCGTTGCGGGCCGGACCAGTTGCCGGGTTCCGGGCCGTGGCCCCACCCGGTTCAGGCCCCCGCGGCCTCCCGTACCTCCTCGGCGACGGACCGGTCCAGCGCCGCGCGCACCAGCCCCGAGGCGAACGCCGCGGTCTCGTCCGTACCGACCAGCCGGGCCAGCTTCTTGCTGTCGCCGGGCAGGCCCAGCCGCTCCGCCCCCTGGAGGGCCTTGGCGTCGAGATACGGGGCGAGTTCGGGCCAGACGCCCTGGACCTCCCGCAGAAAGATGTCGCAGCCCGCGGGCCCCAGGCCGGGCACCTCCCGCAGGGCGCGGCGCAGCGCCCCGAGGTCACCGCCGGCGCCGTCCCGCATCCGCCGCAGATCGCCGCCGTAGTGGTCCAGCAGCAGGGTGGCACCGTCCCCGAGCTGGGTGGCGGTGCGCTCGTCGTAGCGCCGGTAGCCGCCTTCGCCCAGGGCGTCGACCCGTTGCTGCCAGGTCGCGTCGGCCATCCGCCGGGGAGTGCGCAGTCCCGCGTCGAACAGTGCCCGGGCGGCCGCCACCGCCACCGAGGCGCGGATCCGCGCACTGAGCAGCCCGGCCAGCACCAGCACCTGGTACAGCGGCTGCGGGGTGTTCGCGAGCCGGATCCCGCTCTCCGCGGCGAAGGTCTCGCCGTGCCGCTCCACCAGGGTGCGGGCCAGGGCCCGCTGCCCGCCGCGGGGGCTCATCGCGCGCGCCCGTAGCGGCAGTCCACGTCCTTGCGGGAAGTCTCGGCCACGTCCTGTCCTCCGTCGTTCCGGTGGGGGTCCGCAGTCACCCTCCCCGGTCCGCACGGCGGGAAACAGCCACTGCTCCGTGGGGCGCAACGGCACCGCACCGTATGCGCGGCCAGGTCGGGGCGGCTAAGGGCTGTCCCGTAATCCCTGGCGGATCAGCGCACGGCGTCAGATGCGGTGCATCGCAAGGCGGAGGGATATCCGGATACTGGGTGTATCCGGAGGTTCCGACAACGCGGCGTGGGGGCACCTCCCAGCGTTAGCTGGGGGAGTGCCGTAGCTGTCGTCGTGCGCCCGCCAGGGGTTACGGGATAGCCCTTAGGCTCGCGGCGGCGGTCCGACCGACGACGGGGAGGTCACGCTTGTCCCGGCACGCTGACGCCGCACCGCACTCCACCGGCCGGACGGACGGGCGGGACGGCAAGGACGGCAAGGACGCGGAGGACGCCAGGACGGCGGTCACGGTGCTCGTGGCGCTCGGCGCCAATCTGGTGATCGCCCTGGCCAAGCTGGCCGGCGGGCTGTTCGCGGGCTCGCCCGCGCTGCTGTCCGAGGCGGCGCACTCGGTCGCCGACAGCCTCAACGAGCTGTTCCTGCTCGCCTCGCTCAAGCGCAGCACCCGCGCGCCCGACAGCCGGCACCCCTTCGGCTACGGCAAGGAGCGGTACTTCTGGTCCCTGCTCGCCGCGGTCGGCATCTTCGTCATGGGCGGCTGTTTCTCCTTCTTCCAGGGCATCGAGGCCCTGCGCTCACACCACTCGGAAACCTTCGCGGGCTATGTCGCGGGCCTCATCGTGCTGGCCGTCGCGTTGCTCGCCGAGGGCTCCTCGCTGATCCGCGCCCTGCTCCAGGTCCGTGGCCAGGCACGGCAGGCCGGACACAGCATGCGGGAGGCGATCCGGACGGGCGACGACCCCGCGCTGCGGACGGTGCTGGCCGAGGACTCCACCGCCTGTTTCGGTGTCCTGGTCGCCATGGCCGGCCTGGGACTTCACATGATCACCGGCGATGTGCAGTGGGAGGCATGGGCGGCCATGCTCATCGGCGCGCTGCTGGTGTTCGTCGCCTATCAACTGGCCAAGGAGTCCCGTGGCCAGATCATCGGCGAGGCCGCCGATCCGGAGCTGCGCCGGGCCCTCCGGACGTTCCTGGAGGAGCAGCCGGAGATCGACACCGTGACCACCCTGCTGACCATGCGGCTGGGCACCCGCTCCACGCTGGTCGCGGCCCGGGTCGATCTCATCGGCGGGCTGGACAGCGAGGAGGTCGAGGAGGTCCTGGTGCGGGTGAAGAAGGCCGTCCGTGAGCAGTGGCCGATCGCCGATCAGGTCTTCCTGGACGTCACCGAGGCCACGCCGCGGGACCGGGAGCGCGCGCGGCGGGAGCGGCGGCAGCTCGACGAGACGGTGACCACGGGCGGCGACGCGCCCGAGGCGATGCGGCCGGAGGGCGAGGGGTGAGACGGCGGGGCGCCGGAGGGGTGCTCCCGGCGGCCGCCCTGGCGCTCACCGCAGCGCGTCGAGCCGCCGGCGCGCCGTACGCAGTGACCGCCCGCGGGCCGGCGCCCCGGACCACGGCCGCGCCGCCAGCTGCTCCAGCACGCCCGCGACATCCTTCACCGTCCAGCTCCGCGCGGTGAGTTGGGGATCGTCGAGCTGCTGACGGCTGATCGGCGCGGCGACCGGACCGCCCGGTTTCGCCCGCAGCGACCAGGGCGCGACGGCCGTCTGGGCGTAGGCGTTGCGCTGCACATCGAGGTAGAGCCGGTCGCCGCGGGACTTCTTGCGTACGGCGGTGGTGAGGCGGTCCGGGTGACGCGCCGCCAGCACCTCGGCGGTGTCCTGGGCGAAGCCGCGGACCGTGTCGAAGTCGCTCTTGCCGTCCAGCGGCGCGATGACGTGCAGGCCCTTCGACCCCGTGGTCATCAGGGCGGCCGGCAGCCCGAGTTCGTCGAGCAGTCCGCAGAGCTGCCGGGCGGCCTCCCGTACGGCTTCGAAGTCCGGGCCGGGCGGGTCGAGGTCGAACACCAGCCGGTCGGGGTGGTCGGGCGCGCCGGCGCGGGACAGCCAGCGATGGAAGGTGAGACAAGCCTGGTCGGCGAGGAACAGCAGGGTCGCCTTGTCGTCGCAGACGGTGTGGGTGACGGTGCCGCCCTCCTTGGTGACCTCCGCCCGCCGGATCCAGTCGGGGTAGTGGCCGGGGGTGTCCTTCTGCATGAACTGCGGGCCGCCGAGGCCCTCCGGAAGCCGTTCCAGCATCAGCGGCCGCCCCCGGAGCTGTGGAACCATCGCCGCGGCCACCCGCCGGTAGTAGCCGATGACATCGGCCTTGGTCAGCCCGTCGTCGGGGAACAGCACCTTCTCCGGCCGGTGGATCCGCACCGTGCGGCGGCCGGCGCGCACGGTGTCCGTATCGGTGCCGGTGTCTGTGGCGTTCATGCGGGCGGAGGTACCCGCTCCGGGCCGTCGTACGCTCGCGCGTCCGGGTGGTGCGGGGCGCGGTGCGGCCGTTCGCCGTCCGTGTCGCCGGGCGATCCGGGGCGTCGCACAGTGAGGAGGTACCTCGCGGAGTCCGTACGCCGTATGCCGCATGGCCGGCGCGGGATCGGCAAGGAGAACCAGCATGCCGCGCGGAGCGGGCGCCGGGCGCCCGGCCGCGGAGGAGCGACGTGTGAGGAGCTCATGACGGTGCGACAGCCAGCACGACCGCCGGGCATCACCCCTCGGGACCCGGTCCCGCCCACCCCGGGCCCGGGCCCCGGGCCACCAGGACCCACGCCGGGCCCGGGACCCGGCCCGGTTCCCGCACCCGGCCCCGATCCGGTGCCCCCGCAGCCACCACGTCCCGAGCCGGACCCGGTCCCGCCCCATCCGGCGCCGCCGACGCCGGGACCGGAGCCCGGCCCCGCGCCGGATCCGCTCCCGGCCCCGGGCACCGCGCGACGGGCCGCGCCACCCGGCGCCTCCGTCCCGCCCGCCCCGGAGCCGCGGGGTACGCCCGCACCACGCTGACGAGACAGGCCCCGGCGG
>NZ_JBHXFI010000052.1:0-56345 GCF_042724075.1 Streptomyces sp. NPDC127097
CTATATATACACCCCAAAATAGGTGGGCTGCATCTTTTGTTTAGACTAGACTGCCCCGGGACGGGGCGGGGCGTGGGGCCCCCGCAACCCGGGGGGGCGCCACGCCCGGCTTTTTTCCGCTCCCCAAGGTCCCTGCGGTGGGTCCTCGACGGGGGGTGGCGGCGGAAGCCTACGTTTGACGCCATGATCACCGATCGCACGAGCGGGACCCGGCGGCTCGGCTACCCCGCAGCGGCCGGGGTGTTCGCCGTCGGCATGGCCGGGACGACGCTGCCCACCCCGCTGTACGGGCTCTACCGCGCCCAGCTCGGCTTCTCCGAGCTGATCGTGACCGTGGTCTTCGCCGTGTACGCCCTCGGGGTGATCACGGTGCTGCTCCTGGCCGGCAATGTCTCCGACGAGGTGGGCCGGCGGCCGGTGTTGCTGTGCGCGCTGGGACTGTCGGCGGCCAGCGCGCTGTGTTTCGTGTTCGAGGGCGGGCTGCCGATGCTGCTGCTCGGACGGGTGCTGTCCGGCTTCGCCGCCGGGCTGTTCAGCGGCGCCGCCACCGCGGCGGTGCTGGAGCTCGCCCGGCCCGGCCAGGAAGCGCGGGCGGGGTTCGCCGCCACCGCCGCGAACATGGGCGGCCTCGGCTGCGGCCCGTTGCTGTCCGGGCTGCTGGCCCAGTACGCGCCGTGGCCGCTGGTCCTGCCGTTCCTGGTCCATCTCGTCCTGGTGGCCGGAGCGGCGGGGGTGACCTGGTTCCTGCCGGAGACCGTCGGTGCTCCGCACCGCCTCCACCAGCTACGGCCCCAGGGCCTGCGGCTCCCGCCCGAGGTGCGGGGCGTGTTCACCCCCTCGGCCGTCGCCGCGTTCGCCGGTTTCGCCCTCCTGGGGCTGTTCACCGCGGTCACGCCGAGCTTCCTCCACGAGACGCTCGGGGTACGCAATCTGGCCGTTGCCGGGATGGTCGTCTTCACGGTGTTCCTGGGCTCCACCGCCGGGCAGTCCCTGACGGAACGGATCGGTGTCCGCCGAGCGCTGCCGGGCGGCTGTCTGGTACTGGTGGTGGGCCTCCTGCTGGTGGCCGCCTCGCTGGCGGTGACCTCCCTGCCGCTGCTGGTCAGCGGCGCGGTGTGCGGCGGCGTCGGCCAGGGCCTGGCGTTCCGGGCCGGGCTGACCGCCGTGGGCCACGCGGCACCGCCCGCGCACCGCGGCGGCACCATCTCGGCCTTCTTCCTCGTCGCCTATCTCGGCATCTCGCTGCCCGTGGTCGGCGTCGGTGCCCTCACCCTGGTGCTCGGCCTGCGCGGCGCCGGACTGACCTTCTCCGCCTGTGTCATCGGGCTCGCCGTCGCCGTCGGCCTCTACGTACTGCGCCACCCGCCGGCCGACGAGAACTGACCGGCGCCGGGCCCCGGGACCCGCACCGCGCTTCCGGACGGGCCGTCAGTCCGCGCTCGTCCGGGCCGGGTCGTCCACCGGCACCAGCCGCACCCGCAGCCGCTCCGGCCCGCGGGTGAAGACGCCCGCGTCGGCGGGCGGCGTACCCTCCGCGAAGTCCATCGCGGGGAACGCGTCGAGCAGCTGATTGACGGCGCTCTCCACCTCGGCCCTGGCCAGGAGTGCGCCCACGCAGAAGTGCCGGCCGAGGCCGAAGGCGATGTGCTGGGCGGCGGCGCTGAAGGCGGTGGTGGGCGTCAGATCGTCACGGCAGACATCGAAGGTGTCCGGCCGGGCGTAGTGGCGCTCATCGCGGTTCGCGGAGCCGATCAGGCAGGTGACGGTGGCGCCCGCGGGGATGGTGCCGCCGCTGAGGGTCACGTCGGCGGCGGTCTGCCGCATGATCATCTGGACCGGGGGTGTGTAGCGCAGCGTCTCGGCGAAGGCCGCGGGGATCAGCGTCCGGTCGGCGCGTACGGCGGCCAACTGCTCCGGGTGGGACAGCAGATTGCGGAACAGGGCGGCGAGGGCCTTGTCCGTGGTTTCGCCGCCGGCCGAGAGCAGCAGGCTGACGAACGACGTGATGTCCTGGTCGTTCATCCGGGTGCCCTCGATCTCGGCGGTGCAGAGTGTGGAGAGCAGATCGTCGCCGGGGGCGGCCCGCCGTTCATGGATGACCGGGAGCAGGTAAGCGGCGAGCTCCCGGCCGGCGCGCCGGCCGGCCTCCGCGACCTCGGGGTCCTGGGCCAGGTTGGACAGGAAGCCGACGACGGAGGCGTACCAGCCGTGGAAGCGGTCGTGGTCGGCGCGGTCCAGCCCGAGCATGTCGACGATGACGTTGATGGGGAAGCGGGTCGCGAACGACGCCACGAGATCGGTCTCCGCCGCGTCGCGGAAGGTGTCGATCAGCTCCCGCGCATTGCGCTCGATGACCGGCAGGAACTTCTCCCGCAGCTCCCGGCCCCGGAAGGCGGGGGCCACCAGGGCCCGGCGTACGGCGTGTTCACGGCCGCTCATCTGGGGCAGCGTCCGGCCGCCGTGCGCCGGTTCGAGCTGCCACTCGTAGTTGTCGCTGGTGAACACCGGATCGCGGAAGGCCCGGGACACATCCTCGTACCGCGAGAGCAGAAAGCTGTCGGTGCCCGGGTCGTGGAAGACCGGATAGTGCACCCGCAGGACGTGGTACGCGGGGTAGGGGTCGGCCGCGAACTGCGGTGACAGGATGTCGGGCGGCTGCGGGAGAGTGGTCACAACACGTCCTCGGCTTCCCTGAGCGACGTCGGGCTCGGACGGTGGTGCACGGCGGCTGTTGACGCTAAAGCACGGTCCGGTACCCGTCCAGAGCGCACCGCCCGAACCGGCCCCGCCCCGGCGGCCCGCCTCAAGAGCTGAGCGCCTCGGGCCAGTGCGGCGAACGGCCGAGAGCCGCCAGGATCCGCTCCAGGGTGTCCGCGTCCTCGGCGGCGGCCGGCCCCGGCCGGAAGGCGCTGCCCGGGGCCAGCCGGGAGTCGTCGTCCGGGACGGCGCGGGCTATCGGCAGGGCGGCCCGCAGGAGTTCGGGGGCCGGGGTGTACGCCAGGTCCAGGGTGCGGGCGACGTCCCAGCTGTGCACCACGTAGTCGATGAGGTGGAAGCCGATCGCACGGGCGGCGCGGAAGGTCCGGGTGGCGCTGAATTCGGGGAGCGCGAACGCCTGGTCCGGCCCTTCCACGGTCGCGAAGGCGGCGATGACTTTCTCCGCCGCGGCGGTGTACTCCCCGACGGGGTCCGTGCCGAGCGGCCGGACCGCCCAGTGCGCCGGCTCCCGTCCCTCTCCCCTCGCGCCCGCAGGACGGCCGCGCCGTCCCGACCTGGCGGCGATGGTCGTACCCCTGGGCCGTGCGCTGATGGCGGCCGAGCAGCCGGTCCTTGACGCACACGGTCTGACGATGTGGGCCTACGCGGTGCTGCTGCATCTCGACGAGACACCGCTCCGCACGCAAGCGGCGCTGGCCGAGGCCATCCGGGCGGACAAGACCCGCATCATCGCCGTCCTGGACGATCTGGAGCGCCGGGAGCTGATTAGCCGTCAGCCGGACCCCGAGGACCGCCGGGTGCGCCTGCTGTCCCTCACCGCCGAGGGCCGGCGGCTGCGGGACACGACACAGGCCGCGATCCAGGAAGGCGAGGAACGGCTGCTCGCGCAGCTTCCGGCCGCCGATCGCGCCGGCCTCCTGCGGGCGCTGCACACGCTGTACACCTTGCCGGAGTTGACGGCACGGAAGCCCGGCCGGGGTTCACCCCGGACCTGAACCGACGGGCGGGCGGCGCGACGCGGCCCCGACATGCCGACGGTGCCGACCGAACGGACCCGTGGGTCCGTCGGCCGGCACCGGCCGGAAGAGCTCTGTGATTACCGACGATGGCCGTCGTCGCCGCCCCAGCCCCAGCCGCCGCGCTCGCAGCCCTCGCTGAAGACCGGGCCGACGTGGTGGAGCACACCCGCGGAGAGCCAGCAGGACGCGTGGTGGCCGTGGCCGTGGTGGTTCTTGTAGTGGTGGTGGTGACGGTCCTTGTGCACCTTGCCCATGTTGCAGGCCAGGGCGGCACTCGCACCACCCATGACGATGGTGGTGGCCAGCGCGCTGGCTGCGATCGCGGCGCGGATGCGCATGTCTGCTCCTCGAGAGGATCAAAGGGGTATATCGACCTTTTCAGGATGCACCTTTACGGAATCTCCCAAAACCTGACACGTCGTGAATTGGGCGAGTTGGAGTAACTGATCAACCCGCCGCCCCTCTCCCTCGTGGTAGGACACCGCCCGCGCTGCGGAAAAGACAGCGCCCCCGTCGGCGATCTCGGCGGGGGCGACAACACGAGAACCTGAAACAGAACGAACTGATGGCGCATCACACGGCGACTCGTCAGGCCCCTTCTACCACCGGCTCGGACGGTTGGCGTACAGGCCGGGTGCCCGTGCGCAGTCCCAGCGTCACCAGTGCCACGGCCACGGCGAGGAAGCCGGAGAGGACCGCGAAGCCGGTCACGCTGGAGCCGGTGGCGTCGGTCAGCCAGCCGACCAGATAGGGGCCGGCGAACCCGCCGAGATTGCCCAGGGCGTTGATCAGGCCCATGGCGACGGCCACCACCTCGAAGCGCAGCAACTGACCGGGGATCGCCCAGAACGGGCCGTACGGCGCGTAGACCGCGGCAGCCGTCACACACAACAGCAGCATCCGCGGCAGGGCGCCGTCCACGGCCTGGCCCAGCAGCAGTGCCGCGATGCCCACGACGAGCGGGACGGCCACCGCCCGGCGGCGTCTGCCGGTGCGGTCGGACCAGGCGGCGTTGGCGATCATCACGACGAGGGCGACGGTGAACGGGACCGCGGTGAGCAGCCCGACCTCGGTGGACGAGCCGTCGTGGGTCAGCTCCTTGATGACCGAGGGCAGCCACAGATTGAAGCCGTAGAAGCCGGTGATCCAGAAGAAGTAGACGCCGATGAGGACGAGGACGGACTTCTGCCTGACCGCGTCGAGGTACGAGCCGCTGCCCGCCGCGGGCTTCGCGGCCTCGTCGGCGGCGATCGAGCGCGCCACGTGCTCGGCCTCGGCGCGGGAGATCCAACGGGCCTGCGCGGGCCGGTCGGTGACCGCGAACCACCAGACCACCGCCCACACCAGAGGCGGCACCCCCTGGAGCACCAGCACCCAGCGCCAGCCGGCATGGTCGAGCATCCACCCCGACAGCGGCGCCATGAACACCGAGGAGAGCGGCAGGCAGGCCATCCACAGGGCGTTGGCTCGGGCCCGTTCGCGCAGCGGGAACCACGAGGCGAGCAGGATGAGGACGGCCGGCCAGACACCACCTTCGAAGAAGCCGAGCACGAAACGGGCCACGTAGAACTGCGACTTGGTCTGGACGAGACCGGACAGCGAGGCGGCCAGCCCCCACGCCACCATCAGGATGAGGACGGTCTTCCGGGCGCTCCAGCGCTGGGCGAGGATCGCGGCCGGGATCTGGAGGAAGACATAGCCGACGAAGAAGACGCCGCCGACCAGGCCCTGGTCGGCGTTGGACAGCGCCAGATCGCCGTGCATGTAGGGGAGGATGACGGAGACGTTGTTCCGGTCGAGATACGCCAGCATGTACATGATCGCGGCGACCGGAATGACGTACACCCAGCGCTTGGCGGGGGCCGCGGACGGGGGCGACGGCGGGATCGGCTGCGGGCGGGCCGCCGTCACCGGGCGGCCGCCGTTCCGTATGCGGCCCGGATCCGGTCGGTGCAGCGGCTGAAGCCGGCGGCGGCGCGGAAGGCCGCGGCCATCGTGCCGTGCGAGGCGCGGCCGCTGCCCGCGATGTCGAAGGCGGTGCCGTGGTCGACGGAGGTCCGCAGGATCGGCAGCCCCACGGTGACGGAGACGGTGCCGTCGAAGTCGACGGTTTTGGCGGGGATATGGCCCTGGTCGTGGAAGTGCGACAGCACGCCGTCGAAGCGGCCTTCGAGGCCCTGGTGGAAGACCGAGTCGGCGGGGACCGGCCCCACGACACCGAGGCCCTCGGCGGCCGCCTTCTCGACCGCGGGACGCAGGACGGTGATCTCCTCGTCGCCGAAGTGGCCGCCCTCGCCCCCGTGCGGATTGATCGCGGCGACGGCGAGCCGGGGCGCGTCATGGCCGAAGACGCGCAGTGCGGTGGTGGCGTGCCGGATGCTCGACACGACCCGCTCCTCGGTGATCTGGTCGAGCGCCTTGCGCAGGGCGAGATGGCGGGTGGTGAAGAAGATCTTGAGGCCACGGACCACGAACATGGTGTCGAAGTGGGCCGCGCCGGTGAGTTCGCCGAGCATCTCGGTGTGGCCGAGGTGCTCGGAACCGGCCGCCCAGATGGCCTCCTTGTTGATCGGCGAGGTGACGATGCCGTCCACCTCACCGGCCAGCGCGGCGCGGGTCGCGGCCTCGATGGCGGCCACGGCGGAGCGGCCGGCGACCGCGTCGACCATGCCCCAGGGCAGGTCCGCGGGGGCGATCCCGAGGTCGAGCACATCGATGGTGCCGGGCTCGAAGCGTGCCTCACCGGGCGTGCCGACGGCGTGGACCTCGACTTCCAGGCCGCAGACGGCGACGGCGCGGCGCAGTACGGCGGCGTCACCGACGGCGAGTCCGCGGCCGAGTGCGCGGGTCGCCGGGTCGGCGAGGGTGCGCGCGGTGATCTCGGGGCCGATGCCGACGGGATCGCCGAGGGTGACGGCCAGGAGCGGCAGCGGGCCGCCGGCATCCGGACGGTGACGGTCCGTCCCGGGGGCGGTCGCGGGCTGAGGGTCGGTCATGGGCTCGCCTTTCGGGGTGCGGTGTTCACTTCGCGCTCAACGTGGGGCCGAGGGTGTGCCGGGTGCAGGCCGCGCGCAGGTGTTCCACGCAGTCGCGGGCCGCGTCGGGGCCGCCGATCAGGCCGCCCTTCGTGGCGAACAGCAGTCCGTCGTGGGGGCCGCCCACCAGGTGTCCGGCGATGGCGAGCGGGAGCACCTCGGTCTCGATGGCGAAACCGTCGGCGCCCAGTGCGGAGGTGACCGCCGCGGCGACATCGCCACCGGAGGCGTACAGCCCGCCCGGGCGCAGCTCGGCGACCGCCCGGCGGGCGACCTCGGCGAGCGCGCGCAGGATGCGGGCCGCGGTGCGGGGATCGGGTACGGGGGCGGAACCCGCGGCGGCCGGCGGTCCGGCGGCGACCCGGACGCCGAGCACCGTGGCGCCCTCCCCCGCGGCCGCGCGCAGTGCCGTCAGCGCCCGGTCGGGGTCCGGGGCGGCGGGGTCGAGTGCCGCCCAGCGGGCGCCGAGCGCGGTTTCCGTGCGGGCGAGCTGGGTGCGGGTGCGGTCCGTGACGCTGCCGACGACCGCCAGGACGGTGGCGGGGGCGCCGCCTTCGGGCCGCAGGCCCATTTCGGCGGCGAGGGCGGCGCCGAACGGTCCGGAGTCCAGCGCGACCCAGCGGATGCGGTCCTCGGTCGCGAGGCGGGCCGCGGCCGTCGCGACCGTGCGCAGATGTGCGTTCTCGGTGGCGTCGCAGACCACGATGTCGGCCGGGCTCTCCCGCAACGCCGCGGCCACCGCGCCGGGGCCCCGCTCCACCACGTCCAGGGCCAGTTCGGCGATGCTGCGCCTGCTCTGGGCGCCCAGTACGGCCGCGACCCGTGCGTGCCGGACCGGGTCGAACGGGTCGTGGGCCACGGCCGTCCGGGTCAGCGGTACGCCGTCGACGAGATGCAGACCGCCCACCGTGGTCCGGCCGGCGTCGGGGAAGGCGGGGACGGCCAGGGTCCGGATCCGGGCCGCGGGCTCGCGGGCGGCCAGGGCATCGACCACCGCGTCGAGTTCGCTGCCGGGATTGCCGCGCAGGGTGGTGTCGACGCGCTTGACGATCAGCGGCGCCTCCCCCGCGGTGCCGGCGGCGGCCCGGACGGCCGCGTAGGCGCGGGCGGGGCTCCAGTGGCGCGAGGCGGTGTTGACGACGAGGACGTCCACCCGGTCCGCGTAGCGCGTGACGCGGTCGAGGTCGCCGACGGTGACGGCCCGCAGGCCCTGTCGCGCATAGAGCGCACCGGTCGCATTGCTGCCGGTGAGGTCGTCTCCGATGACGAGCACCTGGGCCACCCGGTCTCCTCCCGTCGGCTCTCCGGTGCCACCGTCGACCCCGAAGTGACCGAACCGCGCATTTTTGTTGCGCGGTTCATGCAATTCAGAGTGGCGACTCGCCGAACGGACTGTCAAGAGGTGTGCAGCGGGGCGCCCTCGGCGCCGTCCTCGGGGCGCACCGCGGCCGGGTGCACCGACCAGCCCGCGTCCGTGAACGCGGCCAGCTCCCGCTCCTCGCCCCCGGAGATCAGGCCGGTCCCGGCCGGCATCGGCGCCCAGTACGGGAAGCCCCCTCCGCCGCCGAGCTTGGAGTGGTCGGCGAGCACCCAGGCGGCCCGGGCGCACTCGGCCATCGTCTCCTTCAGCGCGGCCTGCTCCGGGTCCGGGCAGTTGACGCCCCGCCGGGGGTCGAGACCGTCGACACCGAGGAAGGCGATGTCCGGGGTGAGCCGGCGCAGCGCCTGTTCCGTCCTGGTGCCCAACAGCGACTCGTTGGGCCGCCGCAGCCGGCCGCCGAGCACCACGACGTCCACCTCCGCGTCCGCCAGCTCGACCAGGGTGGACAGGCCGTTGGTGACGACGGTGAGATCGCCGCGGTCGCGCAGCTCATGTGCCAGCCGGGCGACGGTGGTGCCCGCGTCGAGGAGGACGACGTCGCCGCTGCGGACCAGCGCCGCCGCGGCGCGGGCGATGGCGTCCTTCTCGCCGCGCTGCTCGTGCTCCTTGTCGTGCCAGGACCGCTCGACGGCCCGGTGGTCGACCGCGCCGCCGTACGTCCGCGTGATCCGGCCCAGGGCGGCCAGTGTCGCCAGGTCGCGGCGGACGGTGGACAGCGAGACATCGAACTCCGCCGCGAGATCGTGCACGCTGATGTCGCCGGCGCCGAGCAGCTCCACCATCCGCTCGCGCCGGCGCCGGGTGGCCGAGCGCTCCCCACTGGTCACGTCACTGCCCGCCTCTGCCTGCCGTCGCTGCCGGCGTCCCGAAGGGACCTCTCAAGTTGCGTGTTTCGCGCAATTCGAGAGTAGCAGTGGAGCAGGCAGCGGCGGGCGCCGCCTTCAGGGTGCTGTTCGGTCAGGCGAGAACCTTCGCCTTGGCCTTCTGGTACTCCTCCTCCGTGATGTCGCCGTGGTTCTTCAGCTCGGCGAGCTTCGCCAGGGAATCCGCGTGCCGGCTCGTCTCGTCGTCACCGGTCGCCACGGTCTTGCGCAGGTACTCCTGTAGCTGCTTCTGCTGCCGTTCGGCCTGGGCGATCTCCCGTTCGCTCATCCCGTGACCACGGGCGATCACATAGACGAAAACACCCAGGAAGGGCAGCAGGATCACCAGGACGAGCCAGCCGGTCTTGCCCCACCCCTTGAGGTCGTGGCTGCGGAAGATGTCACCGATGATGCGGAACAGCAGGATCAGCCACATGACCCACAAAAAGATCAGGCACATGGTCCAGAACGCGTTGAGCAGCGGGTAGTCCATCATGGCCTCCTATGGCGCTGGGAGCCCCCGAGCTCATCCTTCCGTCAGCTCAAGGATCCTCGCCGTCGGCCTCCGCCGCGACCACATCCAGGCCGGTGAGGGCCTGTTCCGTCCAAATGACCTTGCCGCTGGTCGTGTAACGCGTCCCCCACCGTTCGGCCAATTGGGCGACCAGGAAGAGTCCGCGGCCGCCTTCGTCCGTGGTGGCGGCCTGCCGCAGATGCGGTGAGGTGCTGCTGCGGTCGGAGACCTCGCAGATCAGGGAGGTGTCGCGGATCAGGCGTACGCGGATGGGACCGGCCGCGTAGCGGATGGAGTTGGTGACCAGCTCACTGAGGATCAGCTCGGCGGTGAACGCCTCCTCCGCCAGGCCCCACTCGATCAGCTTCCGGACCGCCGCGGCCCGTATCTGGCCCACCGCCGAGGGGTCGGGCGGCACGTCCCAGTCGGCGACATGCTGGGTGTCCAGCACCCGGGTACGGGCGACGAGCAGCGCGATGTCGTCGCTTGGCCGGTCCGGGAGCAGCGCGCCGAGCGCGGCCTCGCAGGTCTCGTCCGGCGTCCGGCCGGGGTGATCGGCCAGGGTGCGGCTCAGCAGCGCCATACCCTCGTCGAGGTCGCGGTTCCGGTCCTCCACGAGCCCGTCGGTGAAGAGCACCAGACGGCTCTCCTCGGGCAGTTGCCGCTGCCAGGTCTCGAAGGGCAGGCCACCGAGCCCGAGGGGCGGACCGCCGGGCACGTCGGCGACCTCGGCGGTGCCGTCCGGCCGCAGCAGGACGGGCTGGACGTGCCCGGCGCGGGCCATCGTGCAGTGCCCGGAGGCCGGGTCGTAGATGGCGTAGAGGCAGGTGGCGCCGGTGACCGAGCCCTCGGCCTCCTCGGCGCCCTCGTCCTGGTCGATGCGGGTGACCAGCTCGTCGAGGTGCCAGAGGATCTCGTCGGGCGGCAGGTCCAGGTTGGCGAAGTTGTGGACGGCGGTGCGCAGCCGGCCCATGGTGGCGGCGGCGTGCAGCCCGTGGCCCACGACATCGCCGACGACGAGCGCCACCCGGGCGCCGGGCAGCGGGATGATGTCGAACCAGTCGCCGCCGACGCCGCCGAGCCCGCCGCGTCCGGCCTGGGCGGGCAGATACCGGTAGGCGGCCTCGACGGCGTTCTGCTCCGGCAGGGCGCGGGGCAGCAGGCTGCGCTGGAGGGTGACCGCCATGGTGTGCTCGCGGGTGTAGCGGCGGGCGTTGTCGATGCTCACCGCGGCGCGGGCGACCAGCTCCTCGGCGACGGAGAGGTCCTCCTCCTCGAAGGGCTCGGGCTCGTTCGAGCGCCAGAAGATGGCCACGCCGAGGATGACGCCGCGGGCGCGCAGCGGCACCGCGATCCTCGAATGGATACCGTGCTGGACGATCTTTCTGGCGCGTTCGGGGCTCTGGAGATGCCAGCCGGCGAACGCCGACAGATCCGCTTCCAGGGCCGCTTTGCCGCTGGTGAGGCCGGCGCCGAGGGCGGTGGCCGGCTCGAACCGGATCAGCTTGCCGACGGGGTAGAGGCCGCTGTCCGGCGGGGCGCCTCTGGCGGCTATCCGCCGCATCTCGACGGGCGCGCCGCCGGGGGAGGTGGGCTCCTCGCCGATCAGCACGTCCTCGGCCAGGTCGACGGTGACGATATCGGCGAAGCGGGTGGCGCCGAACTGCGCGAGCTCCTCGCAGGTGTGCACCACGTCGAGGGTGGTGCCGATCTCGGTCCCGGCGTCGTAGAGGAGCTTCAGACGGCCGCGGGCCACATCGGCCCGGCCGGTCAGCGCCCGGAGCTCGGTGGTGTCGCGCAGCGTCGTGACGCTGCCGGGCGGCCCGCCGGCCTGGTCCGTCGAGCGCTGGTTGACGGCCAGCAGCCGGTCGCCGACCGGGTGGACCTCGTCGGTGACGACCCGGCCGGAGGCCAGCAGATGGGCGGTGGCGGGGTCGAGCCCGAGATCGGCGATCTGGCGCCCTTCGACGTCCGGCGGCAGGCCGAGCAGCCGGCGCGCCTCGTCGTTGGCGAGCAGCAGACAGCCGTCGCCGCCCATGATGATCACGCCTTCGCGTACGGCGTGCAGCACCGCGTCGTGGTGCTCGTACATCCGGGTCATCTCGGCCGGGCCGAGGCCGTGGGTCTGGCGCCGCAGTCGCCTGCTGACCAGCGCGGTGCCGCCGGTGGTCAGCGCGAGGACGCCGGCCGCGGCGCCGAACAGCAGCGGGAACTGGTCGTCGACGACACCGCTCACGCGGTTGACGGTGATTCCGGCCGAGACCAGCCCGATGACCTTTCCCTTGTCCGGGCCGCTGTGGCTGAAGACCGGCACCACGGCCTGGACGAGCGGCCCGATGGTGCCGGTGATCTTCTCGGTGACCACCCCGCCGGCCAGCGCCGGCTGGAGCGTGCCGACGAACTTCTTGCCGATGCGGTTGACGATGGGGTGGGTGTAGCGGATGCCCTGGGTGTTCATCACGACGATGAAGTCGACCTCGGAGCGCTTGCGGGCGGCTTCCGCCCGCGGCTGTAGCACGGTGGTCGGGTGGGCGGTCTTCAGTGCCGCCTCGATGCCCGGTGCGTTCGCGAATGCCTCAGCGACGGCCACGGACCTGTTGCGGGCTTCGCGGTCTGCGTCGGACCGGGATTGCAGCACAAGTGCGGCGATGGCGGCGGCGACGAGCAACACCACGATCGCCACCTGCAGGAGAAAGACCTGACCTGCGACAGTTCGCATCCTGAGAACCGAACGCGGGCGGCCGTAGCGTCCGGCCATGTCCTCTTTCTACACCTCCCGCATACGGTGGGCGAGCCGCGCGATGCGGAGCGCAGCAGCCACCAGGGCATGTCCGCGAGGGCCCGTCCCGCGGGCGGCCGCACGGCTTTTCCGAGGATGATCCCGTGATCCACGGCACGGCGCCAGAGGGCGGGAAGACCCCTGGGTAGGTTTCCCTGCTGCACACATGCGAACCTCTCCGACCAAGGGGACATACCCGGCTGCGGCCGGGCACCACCGCATCGGGAACAAATCGCCCAAGGCGTCGGGGGTTCATGTAACTCTTCCCACAGGCCCGTCCGCTTGCCTGATCGGGCTCCGCCGCTCGGGTGAGCTCGGCGCCGGCGCAACGTGCCTGGTCAGCGCCGCTCACCGGGACCCCGGAGGCGGCACGGAGGTGACCCTGGGTGCCCCTTTGCCCGCGCACTCGCCGTCGGGACGGTATGAGACGTTCGTGGGCATGCATGTTCCCGAGGAGATCCGAGCCGAGGCGGCCGCGCTCATCGACCACCACGCGCTCGGACTGTGGAAGCCGAACGATGCCGACCGGCGTACCGCCGTGGCACTGTTCCACTTCCTCGAAACCGGTCTGCCGCTCACGAGCGAGCAGATCCGGTCCGCCCTTGCGCACACGGAACCGGCTGCCGACATGACCGGGCGACTGCTGGACCTGCTGCGGGGAACCGCCGGGCTGCTCGACGACGCACCGGTGGCCGAGAGCCCCGCCGGGCGGGACGCCGTCGACCACGTGTGCCTCCTCCTGGACGCGCTGGCGCTCTCCCGGCTCAGCGGGCGGTGACAGAAAGCCCGCCCGGGCAAGAGGCTCCGGGCGGGCGGTTCTGCGGCTTCGACGGCCCTATACGGGCAGCGAGGCGGGCTTCTCGGGCGGGGCCTGCTCGTCCTCGGGGACCGAGATCACCCAGTGCGTCTCCTGGCGCGGGCGCAGATAGCACGCCCAGTACAGCGCGGCGACGGCCACGATGACGCCGGTGATCACCAGGCTCTCGGTGCTCTGCTGAGAGAGCACCCACGCCAGCACCATGACCAGCAGCGCCGGGACCACCGGCCACAGCGGCATCCGCCAGGCCGCCCGGTGCTTGTGCTCACCCCGGCGCGAGACCAGGGCCCCCAGGGCGACGAAGACATACATCGCGGCGACGGCCACACCGGTGACCTCGCTCAGGGTGTCGAGGTTGACGAAGCACAGCGCCGCGCCGGGGACGCCCACCGCGAGGGTGGCCGCCCAGGGGGAGCCGAAGCGCCGGCCCACGTGCGAGAAGACGCGGTTGACGGCGGCCGGCCAGGCCGCGTCGCGCGCCGAGGAGAAGACCACGCGGGAGTTCTGGATCACCATCACGATCGCCGCGTTGATGATCGCCAGGGCGATGCAGAGGCTGACGAAGGTGCCGATGCCCGAATTGCTCCAGTCCTGCACCATGCCGGCTACGTCACCGGCGCCGAGGGTCTTCAGGTCAGGGGCGCCGAGGGTGATCGCGACCACCGGGATCAGGACGACGGCCACACCGATGCCGAGCGTCCACAGCACGGTGCGGGAGACATTGCGGCGGGGGTTGTCCATCTCTTCGGCGAGGTACACGGCCGTGGAGAAGCCCTGGAGGATGAAGAGCGCGGTGGCCAGCCCGGCCACGATGAGCCCGGCGGTGACGGCGGTGCTGTGGCCGCCGCCGGCGTCGATCACGGGGTGCACGAGCACGGACGCGGAGCGCTGGGTGTGGGTGAAGCCCAGGAAGGCCACGACCGCGCAGGCCACGACTTCCAGCACCAGGAAGATGCCGGTGATCCAGGCGTTGGCGCGCAGGTCGAGCAGGCCCATCGCGGTGGCCAGCAGCATCACCGCGGCGGCGGTGTACTGCGGATCCAGGTGCACGATCGGCGCCAGATAGTCGGCGGTGCCCAGGGCGATGATGGGCGGCACGATCATGACGACGATCAGCGAAAGCACGAAAACCAGCCACCCGGCCAGGCGGCCCATGAGCGTGCCGACCATCGCGTACTCGCCGCCGGAGCTCGGGATCAGGGTGCCGAGCTCGGAGTAGGTGAAGGCCACGCCGATACACAGCAGGGCCGCGACGGCGATGGTCAGCGCGGTGCCCGTGCCCAGGCCGGCGAAGGAGTCCGGCACGATCACGAAGAGCGAGGACGCCGGGGTCAGACAGGACAGCGTGAGCAGGGTCCCGCCGACCACACCGATCGACCGGGTGAGTTTGGGGCCGCTGGAGGTGTCCCCGTCCGTCGCGCTACGGGTGTCCCGCTCAGGTGCTGCGGGGGCAACAGGCGTGTAGGGCATATCGGTATCCGTATCCCATCGGTGCTGGCGGCATGAGGGGTGGCACTTCGGGGGACGAGCGCCGCAAAGCGATGCGGCCCGGATTCCCACAGGCCCCGCTTTGGTGACCGAATACAACCCCTGCCGACGACTCACGTCAAGGTCTCGTTAAGCCTCGTGGACAACGAAATCCGTAGCTATTGAGGACTCCCGGAACGCTTATCCATGATCCATCGCGGAAATCAAGCGAATTCCGCGGCCGGAGGGAGGGTGCGGATTCCCGCGGGCCGCCGCCGGATCCCTTGCCGGTCTCACCGGACCGGTGGCCGGTCCGAGCCGGGACCGCGGCGGTGGCCTGGCCGGTCGGCCGGAGACCGGTGGCCCGACCGGTCGGTCGGAGACCGGTGGCCTGGCCGGTCGGTCGGAGACCGGTGGCCTGGCCGGTCGGCCGGATAGGTGGCCGCTCCGCCGCCCCGCCGCTCGCCCCGTCAGCCCTCGTGCACATGCGGGCGGGCGATCAGCAGCGCGACATCGTCGTGGTCGTGCTCATCGCGCAGGGAGCCCAGGAGGCGGTCGCACAGGCCCTCCAGATCCTGCTGGGGCTCGGCCAGCAGCTCCAGCAGGGTGTCCAGACGGGCGTCGATGGGCTGGTCCCGGGTCTCGATCAACCCATCGGTGTAGAGCACCAGTTGGTCGCCCTCGCGGAGCCTTACGGTGGTCTGCTCGAAGGGGACGCCGCCGACCCCGAGCGGCGCCCCGGTGGGCAGGTCGAGCAACTCGGGTGCCCGGTCCGGCCGTACGACGATGGGGGGCAGATGCCCGGCGACGGCGATCCGGCACTCCATGCGGTGCGGGTCGTACACGGCGTACAGGCAGGTGGCGAAGGCCGGGTCGAGGCCGACGGCGATGTGGTCGAGATGGCGGAGCACTTCGGCGGGGTCGAGGTCGAGGTCGGCCAGGGCGCGGGCGGTGGTGCGCAGCTGGCCCATGGTGGCGGCGGCGTTGATGCCGCTGCCCATCACGTCGCCGACCACCAGCGCGGTCTTGTCGCCGGCCACCGGGATGGCGTCGAACCAGTCGCCGCCGACCTCACTGGCCGCCTGGGCCGGCTGGTAGCGGTAGGCGATCTCCATGGCCGTGGGCTGCGGCGGCCGGTGGTTCATCAGATGGCGCTGGAGGGTGAGCGCGGTGCGGCGTTCGCTCTGGTACGAACGGGCGTTGTCGATGCACACCGCCGCCCGGGCGGCCAGTTCGACGGCGAGCACCGCGTCGTCCTCGTCGAACGGCTCCGGATTGCGGACGCGGTACAGCGACAGCGCGCCGAGGACCTCGCCGCGGGCGATCAGCGGCACGGCGAGGTAGGAGTGCAGTCCGGCCTTCCCGAGGAGCGCGGCGCCCTGCGGGTCGGCGGCGATGTGCGGCAGGTCGCCCTCGCTGACCTGGGGGACGAGCACCGGACGGGCCTCGGTCACACAGCGGGTGATCAGCCGGTCGGCCTCGTAGGAGGCGATCTGGCCGGTGGGGTCGGCGGCCCGGACGGCTTCGGTGGAGTAGGCCGCTGATACGGCGAGTGCCCGGAAGCGGGCCGGGCCGCCGCGGGAGAGCGAGGTCGGGCGCCGGCCGTCCAGTACGGCGTCGAGGACATCGACCGCGGCCAGGTCCGCCAGCTCGGGCACGATGACATCGGCGAGTTCGTGCGCGGTCTGGTCGACATCGAGGGTGGTGCCGACGGTGGCGGAGGCGTCGGCGATGACGGCCAGCCGCCTGCGGGCGCGGGCCGCCTCGGTGGCGGACCGGTGCTGCTCGGTGACGTCCACGACGGAGGTGGCCAGCCCCAGCACCCGGCCGTGGGCGTCCTCCAGCCGGTAGTACGACACCGACCAGGCCCGGTCGGCGTGCGGGTCGGCGGCGGTGCGGCCGACGGTGTACTGGTCGAGCATCGGCGTGCCGGTGTCGAGGACCGCGCGCATGCTGGACACGATGGTGTCGGTGTCCAGGAATGACAGCGCCTCCCGGACATCGTGGCCGATGTGCTGGTCGGCGGGCAGATCGTTGATGCGCTCCAGCGCCGGGTTGACCATCACGAAGCGGAGCGAGGTGTCCAGGACCGCCAGGCCGATCGGCGACTGGGCCACCAGGCGGACGGACAGCGCCAGATCCCGCTCGACCCGCCGCAGCACGGCCTGGTCGGTGGCGATGCCCAGGGCGTAGGTCTCACCGCGCTCGTCCAGCAGCCGCATATTGCGGAATTCCACGAGGCGGGTACTGCCGTCCTTGTGCTGGACGGGGAAGACTCCGGCCCAGCTCTCGCCGCCCGCCATGACCTGGGAGAACAGCCCCAGGACCAGATCGAAGTGCTCCGGTCCGACCAGCAGCTGCGCGGCCGGCCGGCCGAGTGCTTCCTCCGCGGTCCAGCCGAACAGCGACTCGGCCTGCGGGCTCCAGAGGGTGATGCGTCCGTCCGCGTCCAGCATCACCGCGGCGACGCCCAGCACGTCCAGCAGGCCGCCGGGTTGCCCGGGTGTGGCCCCCACCTGGGCAGCACCTTCGGGGAACGCGTCGGTCGCACCCATCCAGGCACTCCTTCCGCCGGTCATCACAGACCGACAGCCGTGGCGCTCTCCGTACATCGGCCGGTTCTCGCTGTGCTTCCGTTGCTCCCCATCATCTCTCGACACGGGACGGACCCGCAGGGAGAGCGAGATCCGCAGGGCGTCCGCACCCCGTGCGCGAGGGAGCATTATCCGACGCGGTTCCCAGGTCGGCGACCGTGTTGGCGATATTCGAGGCGATGATTCCGGACGGGGTTCCGACGGGGGCGACCGGGCCGGTGACCGTACGTCGCGCGGCCGACCGCACCCGGTGATCACCGGGTGCCGCGGGGCCGGCCGCAGCGGCCCGCGATCGGCGCTCACCCCGTGCCCAACAGCGGACTTGGAGATGTCGATCTCCAGCGACTACGCTGACTTTAGTTGCCTCCAGCAACTAAAAGTTCCACCCCGGCGTACCGCACCCGCCGGCGTCAGGAGGAAGCCGTACATCATGCCTACCGCCGCCCAGACTTTCCGTACCTATGTGGAGGAGAACCTCGATGCACTTAGCGCCGACCCGGCGCGCGAAGCCCTGGTCCACCAGGGCCGCCGCGTCACCGCGGGCGAACTCCGCTCGCTGGTCCACCGTTTGGCCCGCGCCCTGCGCGCCCGGGGCGTCGACCGCGGAGCGACCGTCACCCTGCTCAGCGGCAATCTCCCGGAGATCCTCGCCGCCCGCTACGCCGCCAATCTGATCGGCGCCCGGGTCAACCACCTCTACAACAAGCTGTCCACCGAGTCGCAGGCCGCCATCGTCCGCGATGTCGAGACCCGGGCCCTGATCGTCGACCCACGGTATGCCGAACGGGCCGCCGAGCTGACCGAGTTGGCGCCGGTGCCGGACGTCCTCGTCCTCGGCCCCACGAAGGTGGGCGCGGACCTGCTGGAGCTGGCGGCCGGACAGTCGGACGAGCCGTTCGCGAGCCGGGCCCGGCCCGACGATGTGTGCAGCATCCGCCACACCGGCGGCACCACCGGCCACCCGAAGGGCATCTGCACCGCCTTCGAGCAGACGCGCTGGTTCCACGGACTGGTGCGGCAGCAGCCGGATCCCACGCGCCGGCAACTGGTCTGCACCACCCTCGCGCACGCCGCGGGCATGGCGGCCGACCGCACCCTGCACGCGGGCGGCACGGTCGTCCTGCTCGACGACTTCGACCCCGGCACCGTGCTGGCCGCCCTCGCGCGCGAGCGCATCACCGAGCTGTTCCTGCTGCCGCCGCTGCTCTACCAGCTGATGGACCATCCGGACGCCCCGCACACCGACACCTCCAGCCTGCGGATGCTCACGTACGGCGGCTGTCAGGCGTCGCCGGCCCGGATCGCCGACGCGGTGCGGATGTTCGGCCCGGTGCTGATGCAGGGCTACGGGCAGAACGAGGCCGGCGCCATCAGCGTGCTCACCCAGGACGACCACGATCCGGAGCGCCCCGACCGGCTGCGTTCGGCGGGGAAGGTGCTGCCCGACGTCGAGGTGGAGATCCGCGACGAGTCGGGCCGCGTACTCCCGGCCGGTGAGCACGGCGAGGTCTGTGTGCGCTCCTCGACGATCATGAAGGGGTACTGGAAGCAGCCCGAGCTGACCGCCGAGGTCCTGCGGGACGGCTGGCTGCACACCGGGGACATCGGATTCCTCGACGACGAGGGGTACTTGACCATCGTCGACCGGCTCAAGGACATGATCGTCGTGGTCGGCGGCCATGTGTACACCACGGAGCTGGAGGACCTGCTGAACTCGCACCCGCAGGTACGCCAGAGCGCGGTGTTCGGCGTCCGGGACGCCGACCGGATGGAGCGGGTGCACGCCGCGGTGGTGCGGGCACCGGGCAGCGAGGTCGACGGGGAACAGCTGCGTGCGATGGTCCGCGCGGAGCGCGGTGCGATGTACGAGCCGCACCGGATCACCTTCGTCGAGGCGCTGCCGCTGACCGATGTGGGCAAGCCGGACAAGAAGGAGCTGCGGCGGCGGGCCGAGCAGACCTGCGCGACCGGCTGACAGCAACGACGGGCCGCCGCAGCCTGAGCTGCGGCGGCCCGACTGTGCTGCTGCCGGTCAGAGGATGCCCAGCAGGCCGAAGGGGAAGCCCGCGAAGCCGTAGCCGTAGTTGCCGTAGCCGCAGCCGCCGTAGCCGTTGAAGCCGTTGTAGCCGCCGAAGCCACCGAAGCCGCCGAAGAGGCCGCCGAAGCCGTTGTAGCCGCCGTGGTGGTGGCAGTGGTGGTGATGGTGACGACCGTGGTGGTCACGACCGTGGTGGTTGCGACCGTGGTGGTCGCCGCTTGACGATGCGGCCGGCGCCTGCGGGGTGGCCGAAGCGATGCCGGCGAGGGGGAGGACGGTAGCGGCGGCAAGGGCCGCGGTGGCCACGGAGCGGCCTATGTACTTGCGCATTGCGTTTCTCCTGTGTGGCAGGAAATCTGACAATCGATGAGTACCGCGCCTCGCCGGAAACCCCGCAGACACGGCGGAGAGCCACTCCAACGGCCCCAAGAATTGCTCCAGTCGCGGTAATGAATCGGCAAAGCGAGCTGGTGAACGGCCTGGCCGGAGCCGGACGACGACAAGGGCCGCATCATCGGTGGCACCGTCGGGCGGCAATAGCTCCGTCAGCAGCGCGTCGGCGAGCGCCACGGGACCGGCGCCGCGGTGCCTCGCCGCAGAGGTTCCGGGTCAGCGCACCGGAGCGCCCGGTCCCGGCTCAGCGCTTCCGGGCCCGGCTCGGCTGGACCCGGGAGGGCTCGCCCGGCATCTTCGGGTGGTCGGGGGGATAGGGCAGATCGCCGAGGCCCTCGTCCACCGCCTGCCGGTCCGCGAGCTCCAGGACGGAATCCAGGCCGAAGGCATGGTCCGCCATGTCCGCGTGCACATCACCGAGTTCCGCGAAGCGCGGCGGGACCGTGCGCAGATCGAAGTCCTCGGGGGCGGCATCGGACAGCTCGTCCCAGCGCAGCGGGGTGGAGACGGTCGCCCGGGGCCGGGCGCGCAGCGAGTAGGCGGAGGCGATGGTCCGGTCCCGGGCCATCTGGTTGTAGTCGACGAAGACCTTCTCGCCGCGTTCCTCCTTCCACCACGCCGAGGTCACCAGATCCGGCATCCGGCGCTCCAGCGCCCGCGCCAGCGTGATCGCCGCCCGTCTGACGTCGGTGAAGGTCCAGCGGGGCCGGATCGGCACATAGACGTGCACACCGCGGCCGCCGGACGTCTTGGGCCAGCCGCGCAGCCCGTGCTCGGCCAGCAGCTCGCGCAGGTCGAAGGCGACCTTGACGGCGTCCGCGAAATCGGTGCCGGGCTGCGGATCGAGATCGATGCGCAGCTCGTCGGGGTGCTCGGTGTCACCGCGGCGGACGGGCCAGGGGTGGAACGTCAGACACCCCAGGTTGGCCGCCCAGAGCACGGCCGCCGGTTCGGTGGGGCACATCTCGTCGGCGAACCGTCCGCTCGGGAAGGCGATCCGGGCGGTGGGCAGCCAGTCCGGCATGCCCTTGGGCGCCCGCTTCTGGTAGAAGAACTCGCCCTCGATGCCCTCGGGAAAGCGCTGCATGGTGGTGGGCCGGTCGCGCAGGCCCCGCAGCACCCCGTCGGCGACGGCGAGGTAGTACTGCGCGACGTCCAGCTTGGTGAAGCCGCGCTCCGGGTAATACGTCTTGTCGGGGTGCGACAGCCGCACTTTCCGCCCCGCGACATCCAGTTCCACAGCTCCGGCTCCGGCCATGACTCCACGTTAAGTACCGTGCGCCGCCGCCGCGCGCCGGAAGGGCTACGGGCCCGGCGCGCGGGATGCGCCGGCAGCCCGCAGGATCGGGACATGGACCTGCCCGTCATGCCCCCGGTCTCCCCGATGCTCGCGAAGCCGGTGGCCGATATTCCCGCCGGTATGCAGTACGAGGCCAAGTGGGACGGCTTCCGCGTCATCGTCTTCCGGGACGGCGAGGACATCGAGATCGCCAGCCGCACCACGAAGTCCCTCACCCGCTACTTCCCCGAAGTGGTCGAGGCGGCCCGTGCCGAGCTGCCCCGGCGCTGCGTCGTCGACGGCGAGATCGTGATCGCCCATGACGGCCGGCTGCACTTCGAGGAGCTGCTGGAGCGCATCCACCCGGCGGACTCCCGGGTCCGTACGCTCGCGGAGCGGACGCCCGCCTCGCTCGTCGCCTTCGACCTGCTGGCCCTCGGCTCCGCCTCGCTGCTGTCCGAGCCGCAGTCGGCGCGGCGGGAAGCCCTGGTCGAGGCGCTGCGGCCGGCCCGTCCCCCGGTGTACACCGCGCCCGCGACGCGGGACCAGGAGCTGGCGCGCGGCTGGTTCACCCAGTTCGAAGGGGCGGGGCTGGACGGGGTGGTCGCCAAGCCGCTCGATCTGCCGTACCGGCCGGGCGACCGGGCCATGTTCAAGATCAAACATGCCCGCACCGCCGACTGCGTCGTGGCGGGGTACCGGCTGCACAAGAGCGGGCCGGTGGTCGGCTCCCTGTTGCTGGGGCTGCACGACGACGCCGGGCAGCTCCAGCACGTCGGGGTGTGCGCCTCGTTCCCCATGGCCCGGCGCCGCAAGCTGGTCGAGGAGCTGGCGCCGCTGCGGATGGCGGACGTCACGGGCCATCCATGGGGCGAGTGGACCGACGAGACGGCGCATGCGTCGCGGCGGATGCCGGGCGGGCCCAGCCGCTGGAGCGGCGGCAAGGACCTCTCGTGGGTGCCGCTGCGCCCGGAGCGGGTGTGCGAGGTGGCCTACGACCACATGGAGGG
Source organism: Streptomyces sp. NPDC127097 (assembly GCF_042724075.1). NCBI lineage: Bacteria > Bacillati > Actinomycetota > Actinomycetes > Kitasatosporales > Streptomycetaceae > Streptomyces > Streptomyces sp. NPDC127097. Next base: position 21,908 of record NZ_JBHXFI010000052.1, read on the forward strand.
CAGCCGCTTCCGGCACACCGCCCAGTTCCGCCACTGGCGTCCCGACCGCACGCCGGAGAGCTGCACCTACGCCCAGCTGGAGGAGCCGGTGGGCTACGACCTGGAGGAGCTGCTGCGGGGCTGACCGCACGGGCCCCGGGCCGCGCCGGGGCGGGTCAGCTCTCCTCCCCTTCAGGCGGCCAGCGGCGCCGGCTCTCCCCGGGAGCGAGCCGGTCCACCACTTCGGCCAGTTCGCGGCAGGCTTGCTCGACCTTGTGGCGAATGCTGTTCTGCTCGGTGACGACGGCCGACAGCAGCAGCGCGGTGAGCGCCGCGGACGCGTTGAGGGCCTGAAGGTTGACCATCGCCTCCAGCAGGCTCTGCCCCTCGAACGGTCCGGTGCGGCGGGTCGCCGCCGTGATGGCCAGGACGGACACCAGCAGCACACAGGGCGCCGCCCCCGCGAGCTGGAAGCGCAGCGCCGCCCACACGATCAGCGGGAAGACCAGGAACAGCAGCGAGAGCTCGCTGGTGACCGCCACCACGGAGACCACGACCGACGCGATCAGCAGGGCGGCGGCCTCGGCCCACCGATAGGCGGGGACGCCCCGCGGCCGGTGGACCTTACAGCAGACGAGGACGAGCGGGGTGACGACGAGGATGCCCATGGCGTCGCCCACCCACCACGCCGCCCAGGTCCGCCAGAAGCCGCCGGGCGGCAGCGCCCCGCTGAGGAGCAGCGTCCCGCTGCCCACCGTCGCGCTGACCAGCATCCCGGCGAAGGCGCCGAGGGCGACCAGCGCCACCCCGTCGCGCAGCCGGTCCAGCCCGGTACGGAAGCCCGCCCGACGGAGCATCAGGAAGGCGCACACCGGGGCCAGGGTGTTGCCGGCCATGATGCCGAGGACCGAGACGTCGAGCGGGCTGAGGGAGGCGACGACCAGCAGGGTGCCGAGCGCGATGCCCGGCCAGGTCCACAGACCCAGGAGCAGCAGACAGCTCAGGGAGATACCCGTAGGGGGCCATAACGGTGTGACCCTGGCGCCCGCGATCACCACCTGCTCCAGCAGCCCGATCTGCGCGGTGCCGTAGTAGACGCCGGCGAGCACGAGGATCGTCAGGGCTGCCGGTGCGGGACGGCGGAGTTCCTCGGTGCGCACCACAGCAGCCATCAGACAACGCGGACGGCCGGGCGTCGTCCGCGACACGCACGCCCGGGCCGCGCTTCACCCGGCTCTGGGCGCGGCCGCGTCGAAGCGCAGCACGAGCACCGCGGAGTCGTCGGTGTGCCCGGTGAACTCGGCCACGCTCATCGCCACGTCCGCCACGGTGGCCGGATCGCCGTCCGCGTTGGCGCTGACCAGCCGGGTCACCTGGCTCAGCCCCGCCTCTATCGGGAACGACGGCCCTTCGACGACGCCGTCGGTGAGCAGGACGAACGCCCCCGCCGTGGCGAACCGGTGGCGGGTGACCGGATAGCTCTCCCCCGGCGCGATGCCGAGCGGCAGGCCCCCCGGGTCGTCGGCGAGGCCGGACCGGCCGTTGGTGGTGGCCCAGATGCCGGGCACATGGCCGGCGCGGGCGCTGGTCAGCTCCCAGGCGACCGGGTCGAAGCGGACGAAGGTGCAGGTCGCGAAGAGCCCGCAGTCGACGGAGAGCAGCAGATCGTTGGCCCGGCTCAGCACCTCCCCCGGGTCGGCGGCGTGGCCGGCGACGGCGCGCAGCCCGAAGCGGATCTGCCCCATGAAGGCGGCCGCCTCGACGTCATGGCCCTGGACATCACCGACGCAGAAGGCGAGCGAGCCGTCGGGCAGCGGGAAGCCGTCGTACCAGTCGCCCCCGATGTCCAGGCCGTGCCGGGCGGGTGCGTAGGTGGCGGCGGCGCGCAGCCCCGGTGTCCCCGGCAGTACGGCCGGCAGCATCTCCCGCTGGAGCGCCTCGGCGAGCTCGACCCGGGCCCGCTGTTTCTCGGCGCCTTCCCGCGCCTGGGCGGTCAGTCGCCCGAGCGTGGTCAGCAGATCGTCCGCGCTCGCCGACCGCGGGGGACGACGCCGAAGCATGGGCCGCTCCCAGGTGCGTCGGTGCGAAGGCCCCCGCGGGCGCGCTCATGCGTCTCCGCGGTGGCCGCCGGACCAGCCTCATGGGGCTCTCGGGGAGCCCGCCTCTCCCGATTCATCATATTTCTGCGGGGTGACTTCCGCTTGATGACTCCGGCCCGGCCCCGGGCCCGCGCCTCGCGCTCAACCCGCGGCTCAGGCGGCCGCGGGGCGGGCCACCTCCAGATGCCGGACGCCGGACCGCACGGCCCAGAAGAAGACGGCGAACGCGAGGGCCGCCACGGTGACCGAGTCGTACGGGGCCGGCAGCCGGCCGGAGCCCTCGAAGGTGCCCAGCCAGGAGAGCACCGTCAGGCCGACCAGGTAGGCCACCAGCCAGGCGCCGGTGCGGAGTTCCGCGCCGAGCGGGCGGCTCGGGCCGGCGCCGTCGCTTTCCAGGGCGGCCTTGTCGGGGGCGCCGTGGCGGCGCATGGCCAGGAAGATCAGCAGGCCGCCGAGCACGAGGGGCAGGGCCAGGCGCAGGTCGTGCCAGCCCGACCAGTAGACGAACTCGCTGGCCACCACGAAGCTGAGCGGGGCGATCCAGCGCAGCCCCGGGACCCAGCCGGCGGTGCGGCCGCCCGGTTCGGCGCGGAACACCGCGACCGCGACCGCGGAGGCGGCGTAGATCAGCAGATACATGTCGCCCATGACGCTGACGATGTCCTGCCAGCCGCCGAACGGCAGGAGGAAGACCATGATGATGACGAGGTTGACCGCCAGCGCCCGGCGCGGGATGCCGAACCGCTCGTTGACCTTCATGAAGTACCGGGGAACGGTGCCGTTCTTGGCGAGCGCGTAGGTGTGCCGCGCGTTGAGCGCCACCCCGACGTACGCCGAACCGCCGGGCGAGATCACCGCGTCCGCGTACAGGAGGCTGGCCACCCAGTGCAGATTGAGGATCAGCGCGAGCTGGCCGAAGGGCGACTCGAAGGAGACCCCCTTCCAGCCGTTGCCGAGCAGGTGCTCGGGGACGGTGAAGAGGAACGCCACCTGAAGGGCCAGGTACATGAGCACGGCGAGGCCGATGCCGGTGAGCACCGCGGCGGGAAGGGTCCGGCGGGGGTTGCGGGTCTCGCCCGAGAAGTCCAGCGGTGCCTGGAATCCGTTGACGGAGTAGACGATGCCGCCGCCGGCCAGCGCGGTCAGGCAGGCGACATAGCCGTACGGGGCGAAGCCGCCGTGGTCCGTCAGGCGGCCGGAGTGCCAGCCGGAGGCGATCAGCGCGATCACGGTGACGACCGGTACCACGATCTTGAACACCGAGATCAGGTTGTTGAGTTGGGCGAACATCCGCACCGCGAACCAGTTCAGCGCGGTCAGCAGGATGCTGAGTGCGGCGGCCAGGGCCAGCCCGGCGAGGGTGAGGGTCTGACCGTTGTAGATGCCCGGCAGGTAGTGCGCGGCGTACTGCATGATCGCCGTGATCTCGGCCGCGGTACCGCCCACCGACAGCAGCGTCGACCAGCCGATGAGGGTGCCGACGAGCCGGCCGCTGGCGAACAGCGGCCAGCGGACCGTGCCGCCGCCCTCCGGCCGGGTCGCGCCCAGCTCGATCATGACCAGGGCGACCAGCCCGCACAGCAGACCGGCGCCGATCCAGGAGAGCAGCGCCGCGGGGCCGGCCGTCTGGGCCGCGTACAGGGCGGCGAACAGCCAGCCGGAGCCGACGATATTGGAGAAGCCGATGCCGGTCAGTCCCCAGAAGCCCAGGTCACGGCGCAATCGGCGCTCCTGCGCCTGCACTTCCGGGACCGCGGCCCCGTCGCCCTCACCCGATACCTGACGCTCCGTCACGAGAACGGCCTCCTTGATTCACTGTTCCGGCCCGCCGGACCCTACTCGACGATCACTGAAGGGGAATTTCGCGTTCCACCAGCGGACACTTCCTGCACACAGCGCAGCGTCGGGGCACGGAGCGTGCGGAGCGGCATCGGCCCATACGGGCATCGCGTGCGTGACGCCCGGTGATCCACGGCGCAAGGGATCGGGTACGCATCATTCGCGGCAGACGGGTAGGAGACCGGCGGGGGAAGCCGCATCGGCACAGGGGGATGCCGGCTCCGCCGTGACTGCCGTAGCGAGGCGAGGAGCGATCGGATGACACTGCCGTGGCGTGAGGACGAGAGCTGGCGGCGCCGGTACCCGCAGCCGGGGCCCGACTGGACGCGGGGCATGCCGCAGGGGCGGACCGAGCCACTGACACCCATGGGACGGGCCGAGCAGTACGGCCGGATGGGCAGCGCGCTTCACGGGGGCCGGCCCGCGCCCTGGCAGCGCAAGGTCATCTCCGGCTTCGTCCTCGGCGCACTCGTGGTCACCGTGGTGTCGGTACTCCTGGTCGCCTTCGGCTGACCATCCGTCAGGGCTGCCGCAGGGGTTCAGCCACAGATCCAGCAGCCCGACCAGCAGGCCGAGCGGTGCGGCGGAGGCCGTCGTCCCGGGGGCGGCTCCGCGGCCGGGCCGTCCTCCGCGAGGGCGTGCAGTGCGGCGAGCTGGGCGCACAGCACGACGCTGATCGCCGCGATCTCCTCCGGCTCGGCATGGCCCTTCTCGATACGCAGCCAGGAGGCGGGCGGACCTTCGGGCACGCTCTCGTCGAGGGGCGTGGTGCGGTCGGCGGCCGTGCTCTCTCCGGCGACCGGACCCCCGCCGCCGGAAGGTGCGACGGCCCCCCTCCCTTCCGGGGCCCCGCCCGCGTCGGCGACGGTGTCCTCCTCGGCGGCTACGGGTGGCGCCCCGTTGACGGAGGGGCGCTCGCCCAGGGAGACGGCGACGCCATCGGCTGCGCCCTCGTCCAGGGTGGTGCCCTCGCCGAGGCGGGTGGCCTCGCTGAGGACGGTGCTCGCGTCGGTGGATGTGGTCATGTGTGGGGGTCCATGTGCTCGACGGTGGGGCGTGCTGCGTGACCTGCCGCCCGACGGTGCACGGGGAGCGTTCGGGCAGGTCACAGAGCCGACGCTAGAAGCGCGCGGGGGCGCTGTCGCGCGCTGGGCCCGTCGGCTGCGCCATTCGGACGACCCGCCGGGGGGCCCAGGCGTGATATCCGGGGCCGGGGCCGTGTTGCTCCCGGTCCTCACGTCGTGGGCGGCGAGCATCGCGCACAGGTATGTGCAGGCACGCGGCTGCCGGATGACGCAGTCAGGAGGGCGGGACGATGAGACGTGATCAGGCCGAGGACGGGTGTGCCGCTCCGCGGCACGACGGACGCCGGGGATTTCTGAAGTGTGCGGCGGGGATCGCGGGGGTGGCCGCCGCGGGGCTCGGCGGGCCGGCGGCCGCCGCGGCGGACCGGCCCGTGGGCGGGCTGCGCGACGGCGGGCCGCTGCCTGACAAGGTGCCCTTCCACGGCGACCATCAGGCCGGCATCGTGACCCCGCAGCAGCTCTTCGCCGGTTTCGTCGGCTTCGATGTGCTGGCCCAGGACCGCGACGGCCTGATCTCCCTGTTCCAGCGGCTCACCAGACGGTCGCGGGTGCTGGCGGCCGGGGTGAAGCCGTCGGACGAGCAGGTCGCCTCGGAGGAGCCCACCCCCGACTCCCTCACCGTCACCCTCGGCGTGGGCGCCTCCCTGTTCGACGACCGTTTCGGCCTGTCCGGGCACAAGCCCCGGCACCTCAAGGCGATGCCGGCGTTCCCCGACGACCGGCTGGAGCCGTCCCGCTGCCATGGTGATCTGTCGTTGCAGGTCTGTGCCCAGCACCCGGACGCGGTCGTCCATGTGCTGCGCGATCTGGCGCGGGAGACGGAGGGGCTGCTGCGGCCCCGTTGGCGTGCGGACGCCTTTCTCAACCCGTCGCGGCCCTCGGGGGCACCGCGTACCTTCGTCGGCTTCAAGGATGGGATCGTCAATCCGGACACCGGCTCGGCGCGCGAGATGGACCGGCTGCTGTGGGTGACCCCGCCCTGCGGGGAGCCGGACTGGGCGCTGGGCGGCAGCTATCAGGTGCTGCGTCTGATCCGCTTCCAGATCGAGAAGTGGGACAAGGTGCCGGTGGCGCGCCAGGAGAAGATCTTCGGCCGGCGCAAGGCGAGCGGTGCGCCGCTGGACGGCACGCACGAGTCGGATGCACCGCGGTACGGCGAGGACCCGCACGGCAGCAAGATCCCGCTCAACTCCCACATCCGGCTGGCCAACCCCCGCACCGAGAAGACCGAGAAGTCCCGTTTCCTGCGCCGGAGTTACAACTACGACGCCGGTTACGACGGCCAGGGGCGGATGGACCTCGGGCTGGTGTTCTGCGGCTACCAGCAGGACCCGGAGCGGCAGTTCGCGACCGTGCAGCGGCGCCTCCGGCACGAGCCGCTGTCCGAGTTCATCACGCCCGTCGGCGGCGGCTACTTCTTCGTCCTGCCCGGCGTACGGGACGCCGACGACTGGTTCGGGTCCCGGCTGCTTCAGAAGACCTGAGCGGGTCCGGCCACACAGCGCGAGGGCGGCGCCCGTTCCGGCGCCGCCCTCGTGCGTGCCTCAGCAGATCCGCGGCAGCTGCTCGCCCAGCGGCAGATCGACGACCCGGGTGCCGCCCAGCGGAGTGCGGGCCACGACCATGCCGGGGTGCGTCTCGACGGTCTCCCCGATGATCGTGGCGCCGGCGCCCAGCGGGTGCGCCCGCATCGCGTCCAGTACCGCGTCGGCGTGCTCGCGGGGGACGAACGCCACCAGCTTTCCCTCGTTGGCGACGTACATCGGATCCAGGCCGAGGATGGCGCAGGCGTTGGCGACGGCCGACGGCACGGGGATCGCGCGCTCCTGGACGACGATGCCGGTGCAGGAGGCGGTGGCGATCTCGCACAGGGCGGCGGCCAGCCCGCCGCGGGTCGGGTCGCGCAGCACATGCAGATCGGGGGTGACCGCGAGCATGGACTCGACGAGGCCGCCGAGGGCCGCGCAGTCGCTCTCGATCTCGACGCCGAACTCCAGGCCCTCACGGACGCTCATGATGGCCACGCCGTGCAGGCCGATGTCACCGCTGACGATCACCACATCGCCGGGGACGACGCGCTGCGGGCGCAGATCGACGTCCGCCGGGATCAGGCCGATGCCGGCGGTGTTGAGGTAGACGCCGTCACCGTGGCCCGCCTCGACGACCTTGGTGTCACCGGTCGCCACCTCGACCCCGGCGGCCCGCGCCGCCGCGCCCATGGCGTCGGCGACCCCGGCGACCACCGGCATCTCGACCCCCTCCTCCAGGATGAAGCCGCAGGAGAGATAGGCCGCTCTGGCACCGCTCATGGCAAGGTCGTTGACGGTGCCGTTGACGGCGAGGTCGCCGATGCAGCCGCCCGGGAAGAAGAGCGGCCGCACGACATAGGAGTCGGTGGAGAACGCCAGGCGGACGCCCCCGAGGGACACCGCGGCGGAGTCGCCGAGCTGGGCGAGGATCTCGCCGCCGAAGGCGGGGGCGAAGATCTGCTGGACGAGTTCGGCGGACAGCGCACCGCCGCCGCCGTGCCCCATGACGACCCGGGGCTGGTCACGGAGCGGGGTGGGGCAGGTCCAGCCGGAGATGTCGACGGTGGGCAGACCGCGGTCGGCCGGGGTCGGACCGCCGGGGGTGGGGTGCTTGGTGTCAGGCAACGGGGCTCGCCTCCTGCGGGGTGGGCGTGATGCCGAGTCGGCGGTAGAGGTAGTAGGCGGCACAGGCGCCCTCGCTGGAGACCATGGTGGCGCCGAGCGGGGAGCGTGGGGTGCAGGTGGTGCCGAAGGCTTCGCACTCGTGCGGTTTGATGAGCCCCTGGAGGACTTCCCCGCTGCGGCAGGCGGCGGGTTCGCGGGTGGTGATGCCGTCGACGGAGAAGCGGTACTCGGCGTCGTGGTCGCGGTAGCGCTCCGACAGCCGCCAGCCGCTGGCGGGGATGGTGCCGATGCCGCGCCAGGAGCGGTCGGTGACCTCGAAGACATCGGCGAGCATGGCCTGCGCGGCCGGGTTGCCCTCGCTGCGGACGGCCCGGGGGTAGGCGTTGTCCACGGTGTGTTCGCCGCGCTCCAGTTGGCGGACGGTGCGGCGGATTCCCTCCAGGATGTCCAGCGGTTCGAAGCCGGTGACCACGATGGGCACCTGGAAGCGGTCGGCCAGTTCGGGGTACTCCCCCATGCCCATCACACTGCACACATGGCCCGCGGCGAGGAACGCCTGGACCCGGCAGCTGGGCGACGTCATGATCGCCTCGATGGCGGGCGGCACCCGGACGTGGGAGACCAGCATGCTGAAGTTGCGGATGCCGAGCTTGCGGGCCTGATGGACCGTCATGGCATTGGGCGGTGCGGTGGTTTCGAAGCCGATGCCGAAGAACACCACCTCGCGGTGCGGGTTCTGCTGGGCGATCTTCAGGGCGTCGAGCGGGCTGTAGACCACCCGGACGTCGCCGCCCCGGCCGCGTACCTGGAAGAGATCGCGGTCGCTGCCGGGGACGCGGAGCATGTCACCGAAGGAACAGAAGATCACATCGGGGCGGGCGGCGATCTCCAGGGCCTTGTCGATGACCTCCAGCGGTGTCACACAGACCGGACAGCCCGGCCCGTGGATCAACTCCACCTGATCGGGCAGGAGTTGATCGATACCGTGCCGGATGATGGTGTGTGTCTGCCCGCCGCAGACCTCCATCAGGGCCCAGGGCCGGGTCACCGTGGCCCGGATCTCGTCGAGCAGCCGCCGGGCCAGCTCGGGGTTCTGGAATTCTTCGAGGTACTTCACCGGCTCGCCTCCCGCGCTCCGTCGTGGTGGACGACCGGGGGCGTACCGCCCGCCCCGTCCCATCCCTCGGGGGCGGCGGCCGCCTCCCAGGGGTCGCCGAACTCCTCCTGGAGCAGGCCCAGTTCCTCGAACAGGGCGAGGGTGTGCCGGGCGGATTCCTCGTCCAGCCGCTGGAGCGCGAAGCCGACATGGACGATGGCGTACTCACCGACCTTCAGGTCGGGGACGTACTCCAGGCACACCTCCTTGACCACACCGCCGAAGTCGACGGTCGCCATGCGGGTGCCGTCCCGTTCCTCGATGTCCAATACCTTGCCGGGTACCGCCAGGCACATGGGGCCTCTCCTCGTCGTGGGTACGTTGCGTCCGCCGCGCCGCGGTGCCGCTCAGCGCACGGCGGCTCCTGCCGTGCGCGCCGCCACGACGATCTGACCGAGCGCCAGTCCCCCGTCGTTGGGCGGGACGCGGCGGTGGCGCAGGACGGTGAAGCCGTCCTCCCGCAGGAGGCGGGCGGTGGTCTCGGCCAGCAGGGTGTTGGCGAAGACCCCGCCGGTCAGGGCCACGGTCGTCAGGCCGGCCCGCTCCCGGGCCGAGGCGCAGCAGCTCCGTACGAGGCCGGCGACCGCGGTGTGGAAGCGGGCCGCGATCAGCGGGACGGCGGTGCCCGCGCGGAGGTCCTCGACGACGGCGGTGAGCACCGGCGCCGGGTCGGCGACGAGGTCGGCGGCCGCCGGGCCGGTCTGCCCGGCACGCAGCGCGAACGTGTAGCCGGGGCCGGGGTCCTCGCCCGCGGTCAGGGCGGCGGCTTCGAGGGCGACGGCGGCCTGGGCCTCGTACCCGGCGTGGTGGCAGACCCCGGCCAGGGAGGAGACGGCGTCGAAGAGCCGGCCCATGCTGGAGGTGGGCACGCAGTTGAGGTGCCGTTCGAGCTGCCGGGCCAGCAGCCGCCGCTCGTCCGGCGGGCAGGCCGCCACCGGGGGCAGGTCCGCGGCCCAGTCGACACCGGCGGCGCGCAGGTGGGCGAGGGCCATCCGGTAGGGGCGCCGTACGGTGGTGTCGCCGCCGGGCAGCGGCACGTAGGCGAGCTGTCCGAAGCGGCGGTAGCCGTCGTAGTCGGCGAGCAGGATCTCGCCGCCCCAGATGGTGTGGTCGTCGCCGTAGCCGGTGCCGTCGAAGGCGACCCCGATGACGGGGTGGCCGTCGCGGAGCCCGTGTTCGGCCATGGCCGCGGCGACATGGGCGTGGTGGTGCTGGACGCGGACCAGCGGCCGGCCGTCGGTGTGGCCCTGCGCCCACCGGCCGGAGCGGTAGCCGGGGTGCCGGTCGGCGGCGAGGAGTTGGGGACGTACCCCGGTGACCGTTTCCAGATGCGCCTCGGCCCGCTCGAAGGCGAACTGGGTCGCCACATCGTCCATGTCGCCGATGTGGGCGGACAGCCAGGCGCGGTGCCCTTCGGCGAGGCAGAACACGTTCTTGAGGTCGCCGCCGGTCGCGAGCGCGGGCCGGACCGGCACCGGGAGCGGGACCGGGAACGGGGCATAGCCGCGGGAGCGGCGGACGAACAGCGGCTCCCCGTCGCTGATCCGGACCACGGAGTCGTCGCAGGGAATCCGGATCGGCCGGTCGTGGGTGAGCCAGGCGTCCGCCAGCTGCGCGAGGCGCCGTACGGCCTCGTCGTCGTCGGTGACGATCGGTTCGCCCGCGACATTGCCGCTGGTCATGACGAGCAGCCGGGGCCCCGGAGGGTCGCCCGGCAGTCCGAGGAGCAGGTGGTGCAGCGGGGTGTACGGCAGCATGACGCCCAGGTCGGGGCTGCCGGGGGCGACGGCGTCGGACAGCGTGGGTGCGCCGGGGGCCGGGGCCGGGTGCGGGGTGCGGCGCAGCAGGACGATCGGACGCACCGGCCCGGTGAGCAGCGCGCGCTCCTCCGCCCCGACGCGCACCAGGTGGGTCACCTCGTCCACGTGACGGGCCATCAGGGCGAAGGGCTTGTCGCCGCGGCCCTTGCGGTGGCGCAGCAGGGCGACGGCGGTGTCGTCGGAGGCGTCGCAGACGAGGTGGTAGCCGCCGAGACCCTTGACGGCCACGATCGCGCCCTCGGCGAGCAGCCGCCGGGTGTCGGCGACCGGATCGGCGCCGGGTGCCGGGTGCGGTGGGCGGGTGCGGTCGGCGGGGTCCGCGGTCAGCAGCCGCAGCCGGGGGCCGCAGTCATGGCAGGCGATCGGCTGGGCGTGGAACCGCCGGTCGCCCGGGTCCGCGTACTCCCGCGCGCAGCGGGGGCACATCGGGAAGCGGTCCATGGTCGTCAGCGCCCGGTCGTAGGGGATCGCGGTGACGATGGTGAAGCGCGGCCCGCAGTGGGTGCAGCTGAGGAAGGGGTGCCGGTGGCGGCGGTCGGCCGGGTCGGTCAGCTCGGCGAGGCAGGCCGCGCAGGTGGCGGCGTCCGGGGCGACCAGGGTACGGGAGGGGCCGTGGGCGCGGGAGGGGAGGATCCGGAAGCCGGTGTCGCCGGCCACGGCGATGTCCTGGCCGTCGACGGTCTCCACGACGGCCAGCGGCGGGGCCTCGCCGCTGAGGCGTTCACCGAAGCGGGCCAGCGCCGCGGGAGCGCCTTCGACCTCGGCCACCACGCCCTCACCGGTGTTGGTCACATGGCCCGTCAGCCCCAGTTCGGTGGCGAGGGTGTGCACGAACGGGCGGAAGCCGACGCCCTGGACGACGCCGCGCACGGTGATCCGGCGGCGTACGGCGGCGGTGGGAGGGGCCGTCGCGGTGCTCCCCTCGGCCTGCCGGATGGTCATGAGCGGCTCGACGCCACGGTGTCGGGGTCGGCGGTGTGCGCAGGGCCGCCCGGTGCCCGGTGCGGGTGGCTGTGCTCCCCGGCATGGGCGTGCTCCCCGTGCGAGTGCTCTGCCGGGTGCGCGTGGTCTGCCGGGTGGGTGTGCCCCTCGTCGCACGGCTGGCCGTCCTCGGCGGCGTGCACGTGGTGGGACTTACGGGTCATGACCGGGATGTGCACCGGCACGCCGTCCCGCGCCGCCAGCGCCCGGTCCAGCAGCAGCCCGTCGCCCTCTCCGCCGCGCGCCGAGGTGAGGACGACCTCCACACCCGGGTTGATCTGTTCGACGTTGGCGCGGAACTCCTTCTCGTCGAACGACACCGCCTCGGCGATATCGGTCTTGGTGACCACCACCAGATGCGCGAGGCCGAAGGCGGTGGGGTACTTCAGCGGTTTGTCCTCGCCCTCGGTCACCGACGCCAGCACGACGCGCAGCGTCTCCCCGAGGTCGTAGGAGGCGGGACAGACCAGGTTGCCGACGTTCTCGATGAACAGCAGCCGGGTGTCCGCGGGGAGCCAGCCGTGCAGGTGCCCGCCGAGCATCTCGGCCTCCAGGTGGCACAGCCCGTCGGTGAGCACCTGTTTGACGGGCACTCCGGAGCGGGCCAGCCGGACGGCGTCGTTCTCGGTGGCGAGGTCGGCGGTGAGCGCCGCGACGGGAATGCCCCGGCTGCGGGCCAGGGTGAGTTCACGTTCCAGGAGCGCGGTCTTGCCGCTGCCGGGGCTGGAGAGCAGATTGACCAGCGCGGTGCCACGGGCGGCGAGGTCCTCGCGCAGGGTGTGGGCACAGGCGTCGTTCTTGGCGAGGACCGCCTGTTGCAGGTCGACGACACGGCACATGGTTCAGCGCTCCTCGTGGGTCGGTGCGTGTACCGGGGCGTCGTTCCAGCACACACTGACGATCTGGAGTTCCCGGCCGGACAGCAGCTCGGCCGTGGCGCCGCCGCAGCCCGGACAGCTGAGCCGCGGCGGCATGCCCACCGGCCAGGTGTCCGCACAGGGGCCGCAGCGGGCGCGGGCCGCGACGGGTTCCGTCACCAGCTCCGCCCCCTCCAGCACCGTTCCGGCACAGGCGAGTTCGAAGGAGAAGGCCAGCGCGTCGGGGACCACCCCGGCCAGTTCGCCGACCCGCAGCCGGACACGGTGGACGGCGGTGGCCCCGGCGAGCCGGGCCGCGCTTTCGACCTGGTCCACGACCGCAAGCGCGATGGACATCTCGTGCATCGGTCCCTCTCTGGTGCGGGGACGACCGGGTGCCGCTCGGCTTCATTAGACGGCGCGGCCGGAGGGCGGCCGGGGTGCCTCGCCGGGGCGGCGCGGTGGCGTACACCGTTCGGTGCAGCGCCGCCCCGCCCGTCACATGGACCGGATGCGCAGATAGCGTTTGAGGTCGGGCAGCATGGACTTCACGACGAGGGCGAGCGCGGCGGCGAGCACCCCGCTCAGGGCGAACTTCAGCATGGTGTCGTGTTCCTCTCACTGGTGTGCGGTGCGGCGGCGGACGGGGTCGGTTCCTCCGCGCCGACCAGCCGCAGGATGAGCTGTACGGCCTCGTCGACCGCGGCGTCGACGGGTTCGCTGAGCCCGATGCCTTCGGCGACATCGGCGGGTTCGCAGCCGACGACCAGGACGCGCTCCGGGCGCCGGCCGTCGGTGCCCGCGCTGAGGGTGTCCAGGAGCGCGAGCACGGCGTCGGGGGTCATGTGGTGGCCGTCCAGCGCGGTGTCCGGCGGGCGGGCGGCGGGCGCGGTGGCGTCGAGGAGGTAGACGGTGCCGGGGTCACCGCCGCGCGCGGAAGCGTCCACGAGGAGCACGGTGTGGTAGCCGTCCAGCATCTGGTAGGCGAGGTGCACGCCCCGTACGCCGACGTCGACGACCTCGACCCCGTCGGGGAGTTCCTGCTCACCGAGCCGGCGGACGGCCTCGACGCCGAAGCCGTCGTCGCCGAGGAAGATGTTGCCGACGCCGGCGATCAGCGTCTTCGCGGGCCGCCTGGCGACGGATGCCTCGGGACTCACGCGTCCTCCAGGGGAGCGACTTCATCGGGTTGGAAGTACAGGAACCGGCCCTGCTCGCGCCGGATGTCGGCGCCCGGGTCGCCCTCCACGGTCACCGCGAGGTGCACCCCGCCGTCGACGTCGTGCAGGACCGCCTCGACCTGCGCGGTACGGCCCTGGAGGAAGAGGTCCTGGGCGTCGGTGCGCCGCAGGCCGGGGCGCAGCAGCACCCGGCTGCCGGCGCCGACCGACCGACCGTCGAGGGTGATCCGGTCGCGGACGGGATCGACGCTGCGGTCGCTCTCCGGGTCCCACCAGGGGGTGTCCGGGCGGACGCCCGGCACGTCCGGGGCGAGCGTGTCCGGGGCGAGCGTGTCCGGGGCGGCCGGGCCGGGTCCGGTGACCTCGCGCAGGGCCCGTACGGCGCCGTGCAGCCGCTCCAGCACCTCGGGCGGCATGGTGTCGGCGAGCTCGATGACCTCGGCGGCCCGGGGGTCGGTGCCGCGGGCCTCGCGCTTCTCCTCGTCGGTGAGGGCCGCGGTGCGCAGGGTCAGGATCTCGTCGATCTCCAGGGCGTCGTAGAGCGCGCCGGGGCTTTCCGGGGCGATGGCCGGGTGGTCCTCCAGGATGATCGGCGCGGAGAGCACCACATCGGCGCGGCCGGACTCGCCGGCCAGTACCGGCCAGGCGTGCTCGTTGCGGCAGGCCGCGACGGCCGTCTTGGCCCACTCCGGCGGGTCGGTCATGGAGACGAACGCGCCCGCGCTCAGGCCGAGGAGGAGATGGGCGCCGACCAGCGAGCGGGGCAGTGCCGCGGCACGGTCGGCTTCGGCGTGGTCCGGTTGCCAGCCGCTGGTGTTCTCGACGGTCGCGGTCAGCCGGAACGCCGCGTACGGGCCGTCGAGTTCACTCGCGGTCAGCCGGACCCGGCCGTCGATCCGGGCAGTGTGCCGCACCAGCCGGCCGACGAGCTGTCCGTCGGCGTCGTGGACCGGCTCGGTCTCGTTCCGCGCGGGCCGGGTGAACGGGACGGTGACGCCCTCGCCGGTCAGCTTGGAGACATCGGTCGCGAGCGTGACGCGCTCCTCGACGCCCTCGTCCCAGGGGAACAGCACCCGGTCGGGCAGTTCGAGTTCCGGCACGGTCTCGAACCCGCCGTCCGGGGACCGGCGTTGGACCGTGCGCCGCTGGGCGCGCAGAAACCGCAGCTCGGCCGAGAGCCGGGCGCCGGAGCGGGGCTCCATGAGGCATTCGGTGCGCTGGAAGGAGTGCTCCGCGCTGCCGGCGCCCCAGTGCGGCGGGACGAGCACCCCGAACTGCCAGCGGAGCTGGTTCTTGGCGGCGGACGCGCGGTACGGGTAGAGCACATAGCCCTCGAACAGCACGGCGTCGGCCACCTGGCGGGCGGCGGCGAAGCGGTCCGCCGCCTCCTCGGGCAGCACGCTGGTCGTCACGGCGCGGTCCTCTCGCTGACGGGGCGGACGGCGGCGCCCGGGAAGGGCCGGGCGCGCGGTGCGGGCGGTGGGGTGCCGTCGGCGGCGGCCAGCAGCGACTCGACGGTCGCCTGCCAGGAGGGCAGGGCGTGCCGGGAGCGGTAGGCGAGCAGCGCGTCGAGGGTTTCACGGGGCAGCCGCAGCCAGCCGCAGCCGGGGAAGTGTGCCTCGGTCATCTCCTGCCAGACGGCCACCGGCATCCGTACGGACGCTTCCTTGTTCCAGGGCACCGGGTGCACCTGGAAGCCGCCCGCGCCGGCGAACACCGTGCCGGAGAACAACAGCAGCAGCGGGACCTCGCCCTCGCGCAGCGCATGGAAGTAGCGGCCGACCGCGACGTCCAGGTCGTAGGTGCAGGGGACCGGCAGATCCACCTCGGTCTCGCCGGTGAAGCCGGGGACGACCAGCGAGACCTGGGCGAACTGAAGCGGGTGCAGGGTGGTGCCCCAGCGGGACCGCTCGCCGAAGAGGTCGGACAGCGCCTCGGC
The DNA here is from genome assembly GCF_042724075.1 of Streptomyces sp. NPDC127097. Classification (NCBI taxonomy): domain Bacteria; kingdom Bacillati; phylum Actinomycetota; class Actinomycetes; order Kitasatosporales; family Streptomycetaceae; genus Streptomyces; species Streptomyces sp. NPDC127097. The sequence goes on from NZ_JBHXFI010000052.1 coordinate 37,498, forward strand.
CTCGTCGGACCGGTAGCCGCGGCGGGCCGGTTCGATACGGAGCTGGCAGCGCAGCGCGAGGGCGTGCACCCGGGCCGCTTCGGCGGCGGTGATACGGAGCCGGAAGAGGAGGGTGGGGGCGGCCGCGTAGCGGTCGGCACGGACGCCGGTGCAGACGAAGGACAGCTCGGTCACGGCCAGTCGTCCTCCCTCGGCTCGCGGGCCCGGCGGGCGACCTTGGTGAAGAAGTCGGCGAGCGCGGCGCGTGCCTCGGCGCCGCCGTCGAAGCCCTGCCACAACAGGCGCATCCGGCCGACGAGTTCGTAGCAGATGTCGACGGGTACCAGGTAGCAGTCGATCCGGCCTTCGGCGCGGCGCAGCAGCAGCGCCTCCACATCGGGCCGGAGGAGGGCGGCCAGCCGGCTGGCGGAGAGCACGGTCTGCCAGGTCGACGGGTCGAGCTCGCTCTCGGTGGCGCCGGCCGGGCTGGGGTAGAGGGCGGCCAGCCGGTCCGGGTCGGCCGTGCGCAGGAAGAAGGCGACACCGACGGGGATCTGGAGCCGGTCCCAGGCCGCGTCGTCGAGGGTGTGGCCGGGGTCGGTGAAGTAGCGGTCGGGGACCGTACGGAACTGTCCCGCGCCGGCGCCGGGCCGGTCGAAGAGCAGCGCGCACGGGGTGCAGGCACAGGCCAGCGCGCGGCGTGCGGTGTCGACCAGGTGGCGGTGGTTGTGCTCGGCGAGCACCACGGCGCACAGTTCGCAGCGCTCGGGGGCGGCCGGCACCGGGGCCCGGAAGCGGCGCAGGCCACGGTGGGCGGGCGGCGGTCCGAGGCGCGGGAGCGCCGATTGCCGGCCGCTCACGAGGCGGTGGCGGCGGTCGGCGGACGACGGGAGATCTGCAACAGCGCCGGCTCGGCCCGTTCGCCCGCCGCCTCCCACCGCATCGCGGTCACCTCGGGCGCGAAGCAGGAGACGGCGGCCTCGACGGCCTGCTGGGCCTGTTGGCCGGTGCTCGGGCAGCCGCAGCCGCCGGAGTCGGCGGTGCGCAGCCGCAGCGTTCCGGTGTCCGCGTCGAACTCCGCGACCTCGGCGGGGTGTTGGCGGCGGACGCTGTCCAGGGCGCGGCCGATGCGGGTCGCGGTGTCCTCGGGGTGCAGATCGTGCAGCACCAGCAGGCTGGTCACCAGCTCGTCGCGCAGCAGCGCCGGCCGGGGGCCGTCGTCGCCCGTGGTGCTGCCCACGAGGTGCATGATCCGGGCGAGTCCCGCGCCGTAGAAGTCCATCAGGACGCGGACGAGTTCCTCGGCGGCGTCGCTCGCCTCGCGGTCGTCGCGCCGCGCGAGGCGGTCCAGCACCTCTTCGACGCGCCGGCCGGTGGTCTCGGCGTTCGGCACGGCGGGGGCCGCGGACGGCGCGGCGGCTCCTGATGCAGTGGCCTGCGGTGCGGCGGCCTGTGCCGTGGTGGCCCGGGCGCTCATCCGGACAGCCCGCTCAGTCCGGTGGGCACATGCATCTTCTCCACCGACTTGCCGTTGCCGACGTACATGTGGACGCCGCACGGCAGACACGGGTCGAAGCTGCGCACCGTGCGCATGATGTCGATGCCCTTGAAGTTCTCCGGGGAGTTCTCCTCGAAGATCGGGGTGTTCTGGACGGCGTCCTCGTAGGGGCCGGGGGTGCCGTAGGTGTCCCGGGTGCTGGCGTTCCACGGGGTCGGCGGGTACGGGTGATAGTTGGCGATCTTGCCGTCCCGGATGACCATGTGGTGCGAGAGGACGCCGCGCACCGCCTCGGTGAAGCCGCAGCCGATCGACTCGTCGGGGACCTCGAACTTCTCCCACGTCTGGGTGCGCCCGGCGCGGACCTCCTCCAGGCCCTTCTCCGCGAAGTGCAGCGCCATGGCGGCGGTGTACGCCTGGAAGTAGGTGCGGGCCCGGTTGCGCTCCAGCGCGTTGCTCCACTTGGGGATCTTCCACTCGAAGCGGGCCTCGGGCCGCGTCATGGAGCGGGGCAGGTCGATGGTGACGCTGTGGCCGGTGGACTTGACGTACGGGGTGTCGACGAGCCCCGACAGGGCCGTGGACCACAGCCGGGCGATCGGGCCGCCGCCGGTGTCCAGGGCCAGATGCTCCTTGCCGTCGAACCAGCGGGGGGACATCACCCAGCTGTACTTGTCGTTGAAGTCCCGCTTCTGCGGGGCGGGGATGGTGTGCTGGTTCCACGGGTGGCGCGGGTCGACGGGGTTGCCGAGCGGGTCGTGGGTGACGAACTGCTCCTGGCCTTCCCAGTCCTGGTAGTAGGAGCTGCCCAGCAGGATCCGGATGCCCAGGTTGATCTCGGTGAGGTCGTTGGTGACCAGCTTGCCGTCGACGATGACGCCCGGGGTGACGAACATCTTCCGTCCCCAGTCCGTCATGTTGCGATAGGTGAAGTCGCAGTGGTCCGGGTCGTTGAGCGCGCCCCAGCAGCCGAGCAGGACGCGTCGCCGGCCGACCTCCTCGTACCCGGGCAGCGCCTCGTAGAAGAAGTCGAACAGGTCGTCATGGAGCGGCACCACCCGCTTCATGAACTCGACATAGCGCATCAGCCGGCTGAGGTAGTCGGTGAACAGCTGGACGCTGGCGACGGTGCCGACACCGCCCGGGTAGAGCGTGGAGGGGTGCACATGGCGGCCCTCCATCAGGCAGAACATCTCCCGGGTGTAGCGGCTGACCTGGAGGGCCTCGCGGTAGAACTCGCCCTCGATGGGGTTGAGGGAGCTCATGATGTCGGCGATGGTGCGGTAGCCGTGGTCGCCCGCGTGGGGGGCCTCGGTGCGCTGGGCGAGCTCCCAGACGCCGGGGTTGGTCTCGCGGACCATCTTCTCGCAGTAGTCGACCCCGACCAGGTTCTCCTGGAAGATGTTGTGGTCGAACATGTACTCGGCGGACTCGCCGAGGTTGATGATCCACTCCCCCAGGTGCGGAGGCTTCACCCCGTAGGCCATGTTCTGCGTGTACACCGAGCAGGTGGCGTGGTTGTCACCGCAGATGCCGCAGATCCGGCTGGTGATGAAGTGCGCGTCACGCGGGTCCTTGCCGCGCATGAAGACGCTGTAGCCACGGAAGACGGACGAGGTGCTGTAGCACTCCGCCACCCGCTTCTGCTTGAAGTCGATCTTGGTGTGGATGCCGAGGCTGCCCACGATCCGGGTGATCGGATCCCAGGACATCTCCGTCAGACCGCTGCCGTCAGCCGCCTTCGTTCTCGGTGCCATCGTGAGTGCCGTGCCCTTCTTTTGCGTGCGCGCGGAGGTGGGGTCGGACGGAGGGTCCGAGGTGCTGCCGGACGGCTACGGGCGGGGTGTGCTCACCACGGTTTCCGGTAGCCGGTGGTCAGTTGGTCGCCGCGGTGGCGCCACTTGGGCTCGTGGTCGACGGTCCTGGCCGTGATGCTCCGGAGACGGCGGACGACGCTGCCGTACGCGGAGCTGGCGCTGCTGGAGATCTTGCCGCCGGGCGGCTCGTCCATGAACGGCATGAACTTGTCGGGGAAGCCGGGCATGGTGCAGGCGATACAGATACCGCCGACGTTCGGGCAGCCGCCGATGCCGTCCATCCAGCCCCGCTTGGGCACGTTGCATTTGACCACGGGACCCCAGCATCCGAGCTTCACCAGACACTTGGGCGAGTCGTAGGTGGTGGCGAACTGGCCCTGCTCGTAGTAGCCGGCCCGGTCACAGCCCTCGTGCACGGTCTCGCCGAAGAGCCAGGTGGGCCGCAGCTGGTCGTCCAGCGGGATCATCGGAGCCGCGCCCGTCGCCTGGTAGAGCAGATAGGTCAGGGTCTCCGAGAAGTTGTCCGGCTGGATCGGGCAGCCCGGCACACAGACGATCGGGATCCCGGCCTTGGAGGTCCAGTCCCAGCCCAGGTAGTCGGGCACGCCCATGGCTCCGGTCGGGTTGCCCGCCATCGCATGGATACCGCCGTACGTGGCGCAGGTACCGATCGCCACTACGGCGAGCGCCTTGGGGGCGAGCCGGTCGATCCACTCACTGGTGGTGATCGGCTGGCCGGTCTCCGGGTCGTCGCCGAAGCCGCACCAGTAGCCTTCCGGCTTGATGGACTCGTTGGGGATGGACCCCTCGATGACCAGCACGAACGGGTCGATCTCGCCGCGTTCGCCCTTGAAGAACCACTCGATGAAGGTGTCCGCGCCACCGACCGGACCGCATTCGAAATCGATCAGTGGCCAGTGGACGGCGATCTTGGGCAGCCCGGGCAGCACACTGAGCGCGATCTCCTCAATGCTCGGCTGCGTCGCGGCGGTGAGCGACACGGAGTCGCCGTCGCAGCTCAGGCCGGCGTTGATCCAGAGAATGTGGATCGGGGACTCGTCCTCGGCGGACGGCTTTCCGTTCGCAGCGGCCTTGTCGGCCACGCTCGAAGCTGCGGACATGGGCAGGTCTCCTAGGCAGATATGCAACGAAAGCGCTCATTCAAGGCTTCCCTCCACCTTGGTAACACCGATGCCCGGACACGGGGCGGTCACCAGGGGCCGTTGCGGTGACACACCACCCGAGCGTCCGAACCGAAGGCCACCGCACCACATTCGGTCACCACCGGCCGCTGTCACGCCACGTGCTCGGGGCCGGTTCGCCCCCCCACACGACACGCCCCCGGCGCACCGTGCGCCGGGGGCGTGCTGTCGTGGCGGAGGCGTCCGCGGCCGCCCTGGTCGCGGGTCCGCGGACCGGGCCGTCAGCCCAGGGCACCGGCCTCCACCGCGGTCACGTCGAACCGCCCGCCGCACACCCGCAGTCCGCGGCTGCCGGTGGTCATCGACTCCTTGGAGCCGGGCGGGTAGACGTAGACGATCTGCGACCTGCCCCAGCACGGGGTGTCCGAGACGCCCTCGTTGAGGGTGTGCAGCAGGGCGTGTGCGCTCTGGCCCGGCCGGAGCCGGACGACGCCGCCGGCGCCGCCCTCGCGGGTGGCGGGCTTGCCGACCGGTGAACCGTCCCGGTTGATCAGCGAGACGCCCGGGAAACCGCGCAGCGAACAGGTCTTCGTGCCCTTGTTCGTGAAGACGAGGGGGTAGCGGATGTTGCCCGCCCCGGCGTCGGCGGCGCCCAGGCGCAGCGACATATTGGCGGCGGTGCAGCGGTCCGAGGCCGCCTCGGTGGAGGTGTGGGCCTCCGCGGCGCTGGGGGCCTTGCCCGTCGGCTTACCGCCGGGCGTGGCCGCCTTCGCCGACGGCCGCTGACCGCCCGTGGAGGACTGCACCTTGGCACCGGACGACGGTGCGCTGCCCTGGGACGACGAGGAGCCGCCGCTTTCCTTGTCGTGGGACGTGGCGCGGGCGGCGGCCGACGAGGGGCGGGATGCGGCGTCGGGGCCGCCCTCACAGGCGGTGAGCGCAAGCGCCGCGACAGCGATCAGCGATCCGGCGGCGACACGACGACCGCGGCCGAGCGTCTTGATGGTGAGCGACATAAGTCTCCCCCTCGTCTGGTAGATGCGAGCTCTCGTAGTGGGGTGCGGTCCGTCCGTTGCTCGTTCCAGCGTGGCCCTGGGCACTGCCGGTCCGCTAACGAGGCACTAACACACCACTAACGAGTGTGGGTCACCGACACGCCGAAAACCCCGGCAACCGGTGTGACCAGCCGGGATGTGGGGCGTGCCGCTCAGACTCGCAGAAAATTCCCGGATTGCGGATGCGGCACCGCCGGGTTCGGCCGTTCCGTCGACCGAGATCACCGGGCCCACGGCCCCCTGCGGACCCACCGGTCCCGGTGGCACCGCCCCGGTTCACCCGCCCGGACTCCCCGAGTTGCGGGCGGAGCGGTGGTGTCGTAGGCGCGCTGCGCACCGGCGAGCGGGGAGTGTGCGCCGTGGCACCGGCGGAGTGCGGGGCCGGCGGCGGCTGCGGCTCTCAGCGGCGCCATGCCGGGCAGCTGCGGGCGGACGGCGGGCGCCGGAGGGGGGGGGGGGGGGGGGGGGGGCGGGGGGGGGGGGGGGGGGGGGGCGGGGCTCCTGTGGGTCATGGGCGGGCCCGGCGGGCCGGGGCTGGCGGGGGGGGGGGGCCGGGGGGGCGCGGGCGGCGCGCCCGCCGTCCGCCGCGCCTAACGGGCCTCCCGCTTCGCCCGGTTCACGGCCGACAGCACCGCCCGCACCGAGGCCATCAGGACGGAGCTGTCCTGGCCCGCGCCCCAGTACGTGGCGCCGCCGATGCGGCACCGTACGTAGGCGACGGCGGCGGCACCGTCCGGGCCCGGGGCGAGGGCGTGGCCGGCCTGGCTGAGGAGGTCGACGGGGTGGCCGGCGGCGGCCAGCGCGTCGGCGAACGCGGCGAGCGGACCGCCGCCGGAGCCCTCGTGGCGCCCCCGGCCGTCGGCGGTGCCGACCCCGCCGAGGTCACAGCGGACGCGGTGCTCGCCCGGCGCGGGCTCGGACGTGCTCCAGGAGTCCAGCATCAGCGGGCCCTCCCGCCCCGGCGCGAGATAGGTGCTCCGGAACAGCTCCCACAGGTCCTTCGGGGTGGCTTCCCGCCCGCTGTCGTCGGTGGCGCGCTGCACCGTGCGGGAGAAGTCGGGCCGCATCTCCGGCGGCAGGTCCAGGCCGTGGTGCAGGTGCAGCAGGTTCGCGATACCGCCCTTGCCGGACTGGCTGTTGACCCGGATGACCGCCTCGTACGTGCAGCCGAGATCGGCCGGGTCGACGGGCAGACAGGGCACCGTCCAGGGCGCCTCGGCCTCCGGTACGCCCAAGTCGGCCGCGCGCCGGGCGTGGTGGCCAGGCCCTTGCTGATGGCGTCCTGGTGGGTGCCGGAGAAGGCGGTGTGGACGAGGTCACCGGCATAGGGGTGGCGTGGGTGGACGGGCAGCCGGATGCAGTCCTCCACCGTGCGGCGGACGGTGCCGAGCTCCGAGAAGTCGATCATCGGGTCGACGCCCTGGGTGTGCAGATTGAGGGCGAGGGTGACCAGGTCGACGTTGCCGGTGCGCTCCCCGTTGCCGAACAGAAAGCCCTCCACCCGCTGCGCCCCGGCCAGCGCGGCGAGTTCCGCGCAGGCCACTCCGGTACCGCGGTCGTTGTGCGGATGCACGGAGAGGATCACCGCGTCCCGCCGCGTCAGATGACGGTGCAGGTACTCGAACAGGCCGCCCAGCGGCTGCGCGACCAGATCACCGGCGGTCACTGGCCGGTGGGCACCAAGCTCCCCGGCGAGACCACGCCGGCCACCACCCTGGGCGTCGGCCGCTCCACGGTCCGCGAGGCCGTACGGGCCCTGGCCGGCGCCGGACTGGTGCGGCCACGCCAGGGCGCCGGCGTCTTCGTGATCGCCACCGAGCCCACCGAGGACTGGCCCACCCGCCTGCGCCGGGCGGCCGTCGCCGATGTCTACGAGGTCCGCGCCATGGTCGAGGTGCAGGCCGCCCGGCTGGCGGCCGCCCGGCACACGGAGGCCGACATCGCGGCGATGCGGGCCGCCCTGGAGGGCCGGCGCGCGGCCGCCGGAGCAGACCACGCGGCCTTCGTGGACGCGGACATCGCGCTGCACGCCGCCGTGGTCGACGTCGCGCACAACCCCGTACTGACCGACCTGTTCACGGAGTTCGCGCCGGCCCTGCGCCAGGGGCTGATCGACCTCGTGGAGCTGCTGGGGCTCCGGGACGAGGACCCACAGCACGGCGACGCCCGGCACGCCGCGCTCGTCCAGGCCGTGACGGACGGCGACGGAGCGGCGGCCGGCCGCGTCCTACGGACCGAACTCGACGAGACACTGGCGCAGCTGCTGGGCCGCTGACCTGCACCGGACGGCCCGCGAACGGACACCCGCCGATTACCGCCGCGCCCCCGTCTTCGACAGGATGGGCGGCATGACCGAGATCCGCACCCCCCGCCTCATCCTCCGCCGCTGGACCGACGACGACCTCGCCCCCATGGCGGACATCCACACGGACCCGCTCGTCATGCGCTGGATCGGCGACGGCTCCACCCTCGGCCTGGACCAGACGGCCGAGGAGATCGAGCGATGGGAGGGGGAGTGGGACGACGAGGGCTTCGGCATCTTCGCCGTCGAACTCCTCGCCTCGGGCGAACTGGCCGGATGCGCCGGTCTGTCCGTCCCCGCGTTCCTCCCGGAGGTCCGGCACGAGGTGGCGATCAGCTGGCGCCTGGGCCGGCAGTACTGGGGCCAGGGCTACGCCTCCGAAGCCGCCCAGGCCGTGCTGGAGTTCGCCCTCCAGGACCGCGGCCTGGACCGCGTCATCGCCGTCAACCGGCTCGGCCACGAGTCCTCCCTGAACGTCGTACGCAAGCTCGGCATGGCCTTCGAACGGGAGGCGACACATCCGGAGTACGGCCATGCGCTGACGGTGCACAGCATCGACCTCACGGAGTACGAGGGCTGAGCGGGCCACCGGCACCACTGGTGCTTCCACCGCCCGCGCCATCAGGCTCGCCCCGGAACCCGGCACACCGAAGTGCGACGGCTTTCTCCCTCCGGCCACACCAGAGCCCTGAAGACCCCGCGGCACGCCGGGACCGACGACGGAGTGCCGTGCATCAAGTCGCTGGCAGAACAGCCGACTTGGGAGCGCGACCGAGGGGCCGCCGCCCTGCCGGACGAGTGGCACCCGGCAGGGCGCCTGCATGTGTCCGCGGGTGTGCGTCTGCGGGTGTGCGTCCTCGTGCCGGAGCCCGTCAGCCGGCGGCTGTCGGTGGCTGGGCCAGGTCCAGGTCCAGGGTTTCGCGGGCGCCGGCGGCGAGGGATATCGGGGCGGCGTGTGGCGGGTAACCGGCCGCGGTGAGGGTGTAGTGGGAGCCGCTCAGGCCGGAGAAGGCGAAGGCGCCGTCCGGTCCGGTGACGGTGTGCCCGGCGACCGTGCCGTCCTCGACGAGGGTCACGGCGGCGGCGGCGAGCGGCCGGCCGTTCGGGCCCCGTACCGTGCCGCGGACGGCAGCAGTCGGCTTCAGGTGGGCGCCCTGCCGTTCCGGGGCCCCGCCGGACAGGTCCACGGCGTGGGCCTGCGGCTGGTGACCGGCGGCACTGAGGACCAGGGTGTAGCGGCCGGGCGGCAGGGGGGAGACCTCCCAGCCGCCCTCGGCGCCGGAGGTCGTACGGGCCACCACAGTGCCGTCGGTATCGGTGACGACGATGCTGCCGCCGGCCAGCGGGGTGCCCTCGGTGCCGCCGAGCAGGGCGCCGCCCAGTCGGCCGGTGCCGGTCCTGGTGCCGGGGCCGGGACCGGTGAGGACCAGGTCGACCCGGGTCTCGGTGCCCGCACCTCGGCAGGTGGCGGAGGCCGCGTGCGGAGTGTGGCCGGGGGCGGCCCCCGTTAGGACGTAGGTGCCGGCCGTGGGGGCGTCGAGCGCGAAGTGACCGTCGGCGTCGGCCGTGGCGATGCCGGCCTGCCGGCCCTGACGGTCGATCAGGGTGATGCTCGCGCCGGGGACCGGGCTGCCGGAGGTGTCCGCCACCCGGCCCAGGAAGCCGGCGGCGTCGGCGCTCGCGGTCGTCGCCTCGATGGACGGCCGGGCGAGGGCCTCGTGCGATTCGGCGACCGGCCGCGCCGCACCCTGGGCTCCATCGGCGTCCACCGCGTCCACCGCGCCGTCGGTGCTCTGGGCGACCAGGGTCGGGCGGGACACGTTGTGCTGTGACGGCAGGAAGCAGGCCAGGGCGACGCCGACGAGGACGGCGGCCGTGGCGATGAGGAAGGAGACCCGGAAGCCGGCCATCGTGGGCACCGTGACCGGCCCCATCTTCTGGGACATATGGGCCAGCACCATGCCGATCACCGCGCTGGACACCGAGGTGCCGATGGAGCGCATCAGGGTGTTCAGGCCGTTGGCCGCACCGGTCTCCGAGGCGTCGACGGCCCCGATGATCAGGGCGGGCAGCGAGGAGTACGCCAGGCCGATGCCGGCCCCGACGACCACCGCGATGATGACGGTCTGCCAGGGGGCGTCCATCAGGCCGATGCCCGCGCCGTAGCCGATCGCGATGACGAGCATGCCGAGCAGCAGCGAGACCTTGGGGCCGCGACGGGCGGCGATCCGGGCGTACAGCGGGGCGACGAGCATCATCGTCAGGCCCAGTGGCGCCATGCACAGCCCGGCCACCACCATCGACTGGCCCAGTCCGTAACCGGTCGAGGTGGGCAGTTGCAGCAGCTGCGGCAGCACCAGGGAGATGGCGTAGAACGCCACACCGACCGTTATCGAGGCGAGGTTGGTCAGCAGCACCTCACGGCGCGCGGTGGTCCGCAGATCGACCAGCGGATCGGCGAGACGCAGCTCCAGCACGCCCCACAGCACCAGGATCACGGCCGCAACACCGAAGAGGATGAGGGTGGTCGGCGAACCCCAGCCCCAGTCGCTGCCCTTGGTGACGGGCAGCAGCAGCGCCACCAGACCGGCCGACAGCCCGAGGGCGCCCACCACGTCGAAGCGCCCCTGGGCCCGCACCTCGGTCTCCGGGACGACGAGGAGGGTGAGCAGCATCGACAGCACACCGAGCCCGGCGGCACCGAAGAACAGGGTGTGCCAGTCGGCGTGTTGGGCGACCAGGGCCGCGACCGGCAGGGCGAGCCCGCCGCCGACGCCGATCGAGGAGCTCATCAGGCCCATGGCCGAGCCGAGCCGCTCGCGCGGCAGCTCGTCGCGCATGACGCCGATACCGAGGGGAATGGCGCCCATGGCGAATCCCTGGAGCGCCCGGCCCACGATCATGGTGACCAGATCACTCGTGAAGCCGCAGACCAGCGAGCCGACGACCATGACCGCGAGGCTGGTCAGCAGCATCCGCCGCTTGCCGTACAGATCGCCGAGGCGCCCCATGATGGGGGTCGAGACGGCACCGGCGAGGAGGGTGGCGGTCATCACCCATGTGGCGTTGCTGGGCGCCGTGTTGAGCAGCACCGGCAGGTCCTTGATGACCGGCACCAGCAGCGTCTGCATCACCGCGACGACGATGCCGGCGAAGGCGAGGACCGGGACGATACCGCCCGGGGATCTCCGCCGCCCGCCCACGGCCGGGTCGGGCCCCGGGGGCGTGGCCGCGGTCTCCGCCGCCCTTGCGGGGAGTTGGTCCGTCGTCGTCCGGGTCATACGTGCGGCCTCCAGGGCGGCAGAGGTGGGTGGGTGTCGTCGGCGGTGAAGCACGCGGCGAGCGGTCGGCGTTCGGGCCGGCGGCGTCGTCTGCGGGCACGGTCACGATCAGGCCGTGGACGGATGGCGGGCCGCTACGCACAAGACTGATACGTGCATGACGAACGTTTTACTCGCGCCCGCTATTCCACTGCGCGACCCCGCATTTGGCCCCAGCGGCGGTGATCTTCCTCACGCCACCCCACTCCCCCGCGCCATATCCCACCCCGCTCATCGCGCCTCCCCCTGATCTCGCGCTCGATACGGACTCCGCTGAACCCGCTGAGACCAGTGAACAGCACACCACTGACAATCCCGTTCGGCGACGGCGAGCCCCCTGGCCCGCCCCGTCGCTACCCCTCACGGCCGCCCCTCCACAACGCCGCTCCCGTCAACGGCGAGAGCCGCCGCGATCTCTCCGCGACGCCTCTGACCTGCACAAGTCATCCATGACTCGTACACACTTCATCATTCAACACCGTCTGCGCGGTATGTTTTCGCCGTCCTCAGGATGCCGCCCGGATCGCCTCCACTCGACCCGGCCCCAGCCGTCGGCCGGGCCGGACTCACCCCGTGACGACATCGACCTCGGCATCGGCCCCGGCATGCGCCAGCGCCTTCCCCTGGAGGGCGGCATCGAGTTTCTCCCCGCGCTCCGGGTCCAGGTTGAGCTTGGCGAGGATGGCCGGCACCGCGATGCTGGGGAGGGTGTGCTGGAAGAAGATGGTCAGGCGCTGGCTGAGGTCGGCCTGATTGGTCATGGCATGCGACATCAACTGGATGCCGGCGAAGGCACCGACGAAGAGTTCGGCGGTCTCGGGCACGACGACGCTCTCCATGACCTCGCCGCGGTCCCGCGCCTGATTCAGCAACTCCACGACGAACCTGGTCCAGGCGAGCATCGACTGCTTGCGGTCCAGGTGGTTGGAGCCCTGCTCGACCGCCAGCCGGGCCGCCCCGCGCTGAATCGGGTCACTGCGCAGCCGGTACGCCAGCACCTGCCCCGAGTCGACGAACTCCTGCAACTTGATCTTCTGCGGCTCCACCGCGATGTCCAGCACATGCTCGTCAAGCACCGCGAGCGCGAGCTGCTCCTTCGAGGCGAAGTGGAAGTACAGGGCGCCCTTCGTCACACCGGCGCGCTCAAGGACTTCGGCGATGGTCGCGCGGTCGTAGCCGAGGTCGTCAAAGACCGAGGCGGCCGCCTCCAAGATCAGTCGCCGGGTCCGGATCGCGCGGTCCTGTTGCGCCACAGGACGCCTCCTGTCTCTCGATGTATTTTCACGTTCCGCATCAGTTAGCTACCGCTCAAGTCGCGCCTGGGCCAGCTACTTGCTCCGTTTCGTCGCCCGGCATTGAAAATAAAACCGGATGGTACGTATCTTAACAGCGCCGGACCTCATCCCATTAAGACGCCTGGGGGCAGTCATGAGCGACACGATGCACGTCAGCGGCGCTGTTCAACCCAGGACTCCGCATCAGACACACCCGGAGCGGAACCACTCCGGCAGCGCCGGGCATCGCCGCGGTCCCGGCGTCCCGCAGGAATTCGTGCACCGTCCGTTCATCGACGACATTCTGGTCACCTCATGGCACCGCCGGGACGAATCCCACTTCTCGCTGACCGCCCAGTGGCCGCACGATCACGGGTACTTCACTCCGGTACATGGCCGTCACCATCTCATTCTCACCGGAGAGACAATTCGCCAGGCCGGGCTGCTGTTGTGCCACACCGAACTCGGCGTCCCGGTCGGCCATCACTTCATCCTCGGGGACCTGGTCTATACAACCCACCCCGAGCATCTGGCCGTTGGGGGCGGCCCCACCCGGCTGACGATCGATGTCACCTGTAGCCGGATGCGGATGCGGGCGGGCACGCTCACCAGCGGGCACTTCGACATGACCATCCGCAAGGCGGGCCGGATCGTCGCGACCGGACACTCCGATGTCACCGTCGCTTCCCCCGCCGTCTACCGCCGGATCCGCGGCGACCGGCTGACCGCGCGCCGCTCGCTCGCCCCGCTCCCCGCGGCCGTACCGCACCACCTGACCGGCAGCGCCGATGACCGCGCCGTCCTGCTCTCCCCCACCGGCCGGCCGGACCGCTGGCGGCTTCGGATCGCACCCGGCCATGCCGCGATGGTGAACCCCGCGAACGACCACATTCCGGGGATGCTGCTGCTCGACGCCGCACAGCAGGCGGCCCGCGTCCTGACCGCACCGCGGGCCTTCGTGCCGTACGCCTTCGGCACGGAATTCCGCCGCTACGCCGAGCACGGCATCCCCTGCGACATCGAGGCGCGTCTCGTCCCGTCCGCGCTCCCCTGCACCACGACGGTCCAGGTCACCGGCTTCCAGGAGGGCCGGCCGGTGTTCGTCTCCACTCTGACGGCGCTGGACGACCGGGGCTGAGCACACCGGTCACGGGCCGGCCGCCTCGCGACCGGCGTCCGCTCCGCACCGGGTCATGAGCGGAAGCGGCTCGTGGGGCGGGGCAGCAGGCCCCGGACATCCCAGCGCAGCACAGCAATTGCAGATCGACGGCGGCAGCGCGCCCGCCACAGGTACACGGAAGGCCAATCGCACTCATGGGTGACCTCAACGGAAAGACCGCGCTGGTGACGGGATCCAGCCGGGGTATCGGCCGGAGCATCGCCCAGCGCCTCGCCAAGGACGGTGCACTGGTCGCCGTCCACTACGGCAGCAATGACACCGCGGCCAAGGAGACGGCCGAGAGCATCACCGGTGCGGGGGGACGGGCCTTCCTCGTGGGCGCGGAGCTGGGCGTCCCCGGTGATGTCGAAGCGCTCTTCGCCGGCTTCGACGCCGAACTCGCCGCCTGCGGTGCGGAACCCGGCCTCGATATCCTCGTCAACAACGCGGCGCTCAACTTCCCCGGGCACATAGACCAGGTCACCCCCGAGGAGTTCGACCGCACCATCGCGGTCAACATCAAGGCCCCGTTCTTCATCGCCCAGCACGGCCTGCGCAGGATGCGGGACGGCGGACGCATCATCAACATCTCGTCGGCGGTGACGAGTACGGCGCACCCGGCGCAGATCGCCTACAGCGTCTCCAAGGGCGGCGTGGACACCCTCACACTCGCCCTCGCCAAGGACCTCGGCCCCCGCGGGATCACGGTGAACACCCTGTCCCCCGGCTGGGTCGAGACCGATGTGACCGCGGGGCGGCGGGCGACGCCCGAGGGGCGGGCCGCGCTGGCGGCCTATTCGGTGTTCAACCGGATCGGCAAGCCCCAGGACATCGCCGACGTCGCCGCCTTCCTCGCGTCCGACGAGTCCCGCTGGATCACCGGCCAGCGCATCGATGTCACCGGCGGCTCGATGCTCTGAGGCCGCCGGCCCCCTGGGTCCGCGTGCCGCGACCGCCGCTTCAGGCGTCGTGGAAGACCAGGCCCAGGGAGTGCCGCCGGCCGGAGCGGACGGTGCTCACGCCGTGGCGCACGGGGCCGGCCGACCAGCCCCGGGCGGAGCGTACGGGGCGGTCACGGGTCGTGAAGATCAGTCCGTGGCCCTGTGGCAGGACGGTGGTGGTGCCGCGGGACCGGGCGCGCGGCCGCTGCTCGACGAGCAGGAACTCGCCGCGGTGTAGTCGGTGCCCTGCTCGTCCAGGCCGATGACGACCTGGAGGGGGAAGACCGTCTCCCCGAAGATGTCGCGGTACAGCGCGTTCCAGTCCCTGTCGATGGTCGAGCGGAAGCGGGGCGGGCTGCCGGGGTGCGTGCCGTCAACCGCGGCGGGCCCGTCGTACAGCGCGCTGAGGGCGCGGCAGTCGGCCGGGGCGAGCAGACGTGGCGTCACCGCGCAGCCCTGGGTGTTGAGTTCCTCGGCCGGCGCCGTCCAGTCCGCGGCCGCGACGCGCCGGGCGAGCGTGCCGGGGCGAGCAGGGCGCTTGGTGCTCGTAGTGGTCGTGGTGGTCATGGCGCGCTCCAGT
Organism: Streptomyces sp. NPDC127097; assembly: GCF_042724075.1. Taxonomy (NCBI): domain Bacteria; kingdom Bacillati; phylum Actinomycetota; class Actinomycetes; order Kitasatosporales; family Streptomycetaceae; genus Streptomyces; species Streptomyces sp. NPDC127097. The sequence goes on from NZ_JBHXFI010000052.1 coordinate 52,565, forward strand.
GGGCGTGGGTCGGTGCGGCGCTCGGGCGGTGGGGCAGCTCAGCGGTGTTCCGGCCAAGCGCCCTCGATGCCGAGGAGTTGCTGCTTGCGTGCGGGCCCGCCCGCGTAGCCCGACAGGGAACCGTTCGCGGCGATCACCCGGTGGCAGGGCCGGACGACCAGCAGCGGGTTCGCGCCGATCGCCGTGCCGATGGCGCGTACCGCACCGCGCGCCGCTCCGATGTCGGCGGCGATCTTCCCGTACGTGGTGGTGGTGCCGTACGGGATGGCCTCCAGTGCCTGCCACACGCGCCGCTGGAAGTCGGTGCCCCGGGTGGGGGCGTAGGCAAGGGCGAAGCGGGTCAGCTCCCCGTCGAAGTAGGCGCGGAGCTGGTGGGCGATGCCGTCGAAGGCAGCGGGGGCGTACGTCCAGCCGTCCTGGACGGTCGCCCCGCCCTTCTGCCCGGGTACGGACAGCGAAGCAAGCGCGGTGCCGCCCGGTGCGGTGGCCGATTCCTCGCCCGCCAGCAGGAGTTCGCCCAGCGGGCTGTCGAGGGTGGTGTAGAGCGTCATGGTCCGGTGCTTTCCGTGGTGGTGGGGCGGGGGCCGGCCGGCTCCGTGACCGGCGCGTTCCAGAAGTGGTGCATCGCGTACGAGCGCCAGGGGCGCCAGGCGTTCGCCCGCTCCCGCAGACCGGCCGTGAGTGCACCGGCCCGGCGGATGCCCGCCAGTACGGCCACATCGCCGGTCAGCAGGACATCGGGGTCCCCGAGGGCGCGCATCCGGATGTATCCGGCGGTCCACGGGCCGATGCCGCGCAGCCCGAGCAGCGCGCGTTCGGCCTCGTCCCGGTCGGCTCCGGCGTCCAGGACGACCGTGCCGTCGGCCAGGGCGGTGCTCAGGGTGCGCAGGGTCGCGCGCCGGGATTCGGGCATCCCGAGTTCGGTGAGCGCGGCCTGCGCGAGGTCGTCGACGCGGGGGAAGAGGTGGGTGAGCGCACCGGCCGGTTCGGGCAGCGGCTCTCCATGGGCGGCGACCAGGGCACCGCCCAGTGTGCGGCCGGCCGCGACCGAGACCTGCTGGCCGAGGACGGCACGGACGGCGAGCTCGTCCGGGGCGGGAGCGCCGGGCGAGCGCAGGCCGGGGTGCCGGTCCACCAGCCGCGCCAGTACGGCATCCGCGCGCAGCCGTTCGGCGACCGCGTACGGATCGGCGTCCAGATCGAACAGGCGGCGCACCCGCTGGCTCGCGGTGGTGAGATCCCGCAGCTCCGCCAGGTGCAGCCGGCAGTCCAGCCAGCCGTCGCCGGCCGCCTCGTCGACCTCGGCGATCCCGGCGCCGTGCGGCAGCCGCAGGGTCCGCCGGTAGGTGCGGGCCCCGGGCTCGCCGCTGACCTCCTCGACACCGGTGATCGCGCGCCGCTGGAGGTGGTCGAAGAGCTGCCGCGCCGCATACGGCCCGCGGAAGGCCAGCCGCAGCGGCAGCACCCCGGGCGTGGTGGGCGGCGCCACCGGGCCGAAGCGAGTCCCCTTACCGGGGCGGGCGGCACGCAGCTCGCTCGGGGTGAGCGCGTAGATCTCCTTGATGGTGTCGTTGAACTGCCGCACGCTGGCGAAGCCCGCCGCGAAGGCGATCTCGGCCGCCTGGAGTCCGGTGGTCTGAAGCAGGACCCGGGCGGTGTGGGCGCGCTGTGCCCGCGCCAGGGCCACGGGCCCGGCGCCCAGCTCGGCGTTCAGCTGCCGCTGGACCTGCCGGGCGCTGTAGCCGAGCCGGGCCGCCAGCCCGGCGACCCCTTCCCGGTCGACCACACCCTCGCTGATCAGCCGCATCGCCCGCCCGACGACATCGGCGCGGGCATTCCACTCCGCCGAGCCGGGCACCGCATCGGGGCGGCAGCGCCGGCAGGCGCGGAATCCGGAGCCCTGGGCGGCCGCGGCGGTCGGGAAGAAGGCGACATTACGGCGTCGGGGCGTGGTGGCGGGACAGCTCGGCCGGCAGTAGATCCCGGTCGTGGACACCGCGAAGAAGAAGGCGCCGTCGAATCGGGCGTCCCTGCTGCGCACCGCCTCGTACCTGCTGTCCTCGTTCATCACAGGGTCCACTGTGCAGCAGGTCAGGCGGCGGCGCCGGCGGAAATCGGACGGAGCGTTCGGGGGGTGCCGGACTGCGCGGCGCGACCTGGGCACCCCGACGGGCCGACAGAAAACGGCGGAACTCCCCGGAGATCAGACAGAGTTCAGGAATCCCACGGCGTCCCGCCCGCGCTACGAGGCCACTACCGTAAGGATCACGAGAATCAGCAAGATCACGAGAGTCTCCCAGCGCATCGCCCTCCGCAGGACACTCAGGTCCGAAGAGCCGCCCGACCCGGCACGGGGCGTCATGCACCCGCTGTCGTCGCTCACGCCCTGCTCCGCTCCTTGCCGCCGGCTCCCCGGCCGACGGCCTGCCGCTCGTCGGCGGTCAGCGCATCCCTCCGGCCCACGGCACCGAGAGACGGGTACGGCCACGGCGAACGGCTGCTCGGCCGGGAGGTCAGGCCGGGGGCATCGGCCAGTCGTCCAGTGAGCCTCCGCGCCATTCGACGAGGCGGGGATCGTCCAGCGCGATGCTTCCGGCCGGGCCGGTGACGCCCGCGCGGCGGAGGAACTCGGCAACATCGCCGCGGCCATGGGCCAGGCCGACGATCTGCCCACGCACGGTCACCCGTCGGCCACCGGAAGGCGTCGGCGGGTGCACGATGACAGGCGGATGCTCGGTCATGCATCCAGCGTGCGCCGGGGTTCGCGCTCGCGCATTTCGGCAGCCGCCGGGCGCGTCAATCCTCCTCGACGGGCAAGGGCGGTACGCGACAATCATGGCCATGACCATGGATGATCTGATGATTCCCGATACCCGCGCCTGTCGTGCCGCGCTGGAGGTGGCGAGCGCCTACTGCTCACCCGCGCTGCTGAACCACTCCGTGCGGGCGTATCTCTGGGCGGCCGCCTACGCCTCGGCCCACGACATCGCCTTCGATCCGGAGCTCCTCTATGTGTCGGCGATGTTCCACGACATCGGCCTGGTGAAGGAGTTCGACAGCCACACCGTGCCCTTCGAGGAGGCGGGCGGCCATGTGGCGTGGGTGTTCGCGGCGGGCGCCGGGTGGCCGGTGGAGCGGCGGGTGCGGGCGTCCGAGGTGATCGTCCGGCACATGTGGGACGAGGTGGACGTGGTCATGGATCCGGAGGCCCATCTGCTGGTGTTCTCCACCTCGTTGGACATCTCCGGGCGGCGGCCCGACGCGCTGCCGGCGGAGCTCCGTACCGAGGTGCTGGCGCGCCATCCACGGCTCGGCCTCGGCGAGGAATTCCTGGCGTGCTTCCGGGACCAGGCCGCGCGCAAGCCGGACAGCTCCCCCGCGGCCGCGGTCGCCCAAGGCATCGCCGCGCGGATCGCCGCCAATCCGCTGGATGCGCGCGGCGCGTAGCGGACGCCCCCTGGACCCGAGGCCCGAAGGCCGTGGCCGTCGCCCGCGGCACGAGGAAGCCCCGGCCAGACGGGGGGACGCTGGCCGGGGCGGCTCGGGCGGGGTGCCGCAGCACCCACACCCAATTGAACGGTGAACTACAGCTGCGCGTTCCAGGCCGCGGGGTGATGACCGTCACCCCGCCCGCGCACGGCGCGCCCCCGCCCACCGGGAGGAACCCGCCGATCCTGCTCAGCCTTCGGTGGTGTGTCCGGAGAGGCGTTCGACGCCGCGCAGGAGGGCGGAGTGGTCGAGGCCGCCGTCGCCCTGGGCGCGCAGGGAGGCGACGAGTTGG
>NZ_JBHXFI010000053.1:0-53654 GCF_042724075.1 Streptomyces sp. NPDC127097
ATCCTTGCGGGCCCGATTTTCGCCGGTGCGTTTCCGCCTTTCGGCTTCTTCGCGTTTCCAACCTTACCAGATCCGTTTCCGTCTCTGGCGCCCTGCTGGAGCGGGCTCGGCCGTTTGGCTTTCGCTTTTCGGCCTTTCCGACTCTATCAGATCCGTTTCGGTCCGTTGCCGGTCCGAATTGGCTTCCGATTCCCCGTCGGAGGAGGTTCGCCTTTTGGCTTTTCCGACTTTATCAGAAGACATTCGGTCGAATTGATCGGCCGGAGCTTCCGGTAAGTGGTCGGTTGCGCTTCGCCGAATTGAAATTCCGGCCGAAGCGGAGATGAGACTAACCGTCGCGGATGAACTTGTCCAGTTCGTTGCAACCGTTCGAATCTACCTCCCCCTGCTGCCTGTGTCAACGGGCTTTGGGGGCGAAGAGGAGATTAGCAGGTCAGCGGGGCTCGATGCACATCACGCGGCGGTCGGCAGGGGGGCTTCGCGGTCGGCGAGGTCGACGTCGCCGGTTGCTCCGGCGCGGACGGCGCGGCCGCCGAGGACGTAGACGTACAGGAGGAAGGCCAGTTCGGCGGCGATCCCGATGCCGATGCGGGCCCAGGTGGGGAGGCCGGAAGGAGTGACGAAGCCTTCGAGGGCGCCGGATATGAAGAGGACGGCGGCCAGGCCGACGGCGACGCCGAGGGCGGAGCGGCCTTCCTCGGCGAGCGCCGTACGGCGGGTGCGCGGGCCGGGGTCGATGAGGGTCCAGCCCAGGCGGAGGCCGATGCCGGCGGCGACAAAGACGGCGGTCAGTTCGAGGAGGCCGTGCGGGAGGATCAAGCCGAGGAAGGTGTCGAGGCGGCCCGCGGAGGACATCAGGCCGATGCCGACGCCGAGGTTGAGCATGTTCTGGAAGAGGACCCAGAGGACGGGGAGGCCCGCGAAGGCGCCGAGGACGAGGCACAGGGCGACGGCCTGGGCGTTGTTCGTCCATACCTGGGCGGCGAAGGATGCCGCGGGGTGGCTGGAGTAGTAGGTCTCGTACTGGCCCCCGGGGCGGGTCATGTCGCGGAGGTCCTCCGGGGCGCCGATGGCTGCCTGGACCTCGGGGTGCGCGGCTATCCACCAGCCGATGAGGGCGGCGACCGCGGTGGAGAGGATCGCGGTGGGGATCCACCAGTGGCGCAGTCGGTAGACGGCTGCCGGGAAGGCCGTGGTGAAGAAGCGGGCGGTGTCGCGCCAGGATGCCTTGCGGGCGCCGGTGACCGTACTGCGGGCGCGAGCCACGAGGGACGTGAGGCGGCTGGTCAGCGCGGGGTCGGGAGCGCTGGAGAGGAGCAGGGAGAGGTGCGTGGTGGTGCGTTGGTAGAGGGCGACCAATTCGTCGGTCTCGGCTCCTGTGAGGCGGCGTTTGCGGCCCAGCAGTGTTTCGAGACGGTCCCATTCGGCGCTGTGGGCCGTGATGAAGACATCGAGGTCCATAGGGTGTCGCTCCTCGCAGCGCCGTGGGTGAGTGCTCGGTCAGCTTGGCAGACTGGCCGTGTCCGGCGTGGGGTGGGCGGGATTTCGGGGATCGAGAGGGAGTGGGGCGCGGCGTGAGTGAACTCGTCACGGGTGAAGCGGTGGTGCTCGGGCTGCGGCCGGCCAGGCTGCCGAGCCGGGGCCTGGCGGTGGCGGTCGATGTCGCCGTGGCCTGGGTGACCTACATCGGCATCTCGCTGATCCTGGTGAGCGCGACCTCGTCCATGGACAGTGCGGCGGTGGCGGCCGTGTCGGTGGCGGCGTTCGTGCTGGTGCAGGTCGGGATCCCGATCGTCATCGAGACGCTGAGTCAGGGCCGGTCGCTGGGAAAGCTGATCTGTGGGCTGCGGGTCGTACGGGAGGACGGCGGGCCGATCCGGTTCCGGCACGCGTTGGTGCGCGGGGCAATGGGGGCCATCGAGATCGTGATGACGATGGGGGTGGTGGCGGCCATTGCGTCCTTGGTGTCGGCGCGTGGGCGTCGACTGGGTGATGTGTTCGCCGGGACGCTGGTCATACGGGAGCGGTTGCCCGTGGCGGAGGCCGGGACGGCGCTGCCGCCACCGCCTCCGTGGCTGGTGGCGGAGCTCGGGGCGCTGGACCTTTCGCGGGTGCCCGATGGGTGGTGGCTGACCGTGCGGCAGTACCTGGCGCGGATGGGACAGCTGGATCCGCAGGTCAGCGGGGCGATGGCGGGGCGGCTGGCGGAGGACTTGCGCGGGTTCACCGGGGTGCCGGCGCCTGCGGGGGTGCATCCGGCGGCGTATCTGGCGGCGGTGGCCGGGGAGCGGCAGACGCGGGAGTCGCAGCGGGCGTTCGGGACGTCGGCATCGGCATCGTCGGCGGCGTCGGCGGTGACCGGGCCGACGGGAGCTGTCGGGGCTGCGCCTGTGGGGTGGGGAGAGGCTGCTCCCGGTGGGCAACCTGGCGTCGGTGGTGGCGGGACCTGGGCCGGTGGGCCGTGGCCGTCGCGCGGGCCTATGGAGACAGCGGGGGATGTCGTGGCTTCCGGGGGCGGGCACGGGGCGCCGTCGGCGGGCGGGGCTTGGGCTTCGCCCGGGGGTGGGGCCGGGGCTTCTGAGGCTGGGGGCGATGCCGGGAGGCCGCGTGGTGACGGTGCTGACGGTGCCGGGTCATTGGGGGCGCCGGTGCAGGGGCGTGCGGGTGAGGCGGGGGACGGTGGCGGAGGGCGGCCGCCGCGTACAGGGTTTGCGCCGCCGGTGTGAGGGGCCGTGGACGGGGGCGCGGCGGGGGGCGGAGCGGAGCAGGCGGGTCAGGAGAAGGTCGACGGTGGGGACTCGAGGGATTCGAGTTCGATGCCGGGGGCGGACAGGACCACGTCGCCGGCGATGTGGACGGTGTGCTGTTCGCCGGTTTCCAGGTCGTTGACCTGGTATTCGTCGGCGATGAGCGGGGCGTTGTCAGTGGCGTGTGGTGTGCTTTTCAGCAGGGCCCAGGACTGGTCGAGCGTGCGGGGGGCGAGGACGGGGGGTGTGAAGGCGACGAGGCGGGTGCGGACGGCGCCGGCGCCGAGGGCGGGGCGCAGCAAGCGGGCGGTGGCGATGAGGAACGCGGGGGACGCGCCGGTGAAGGCGTGGGCGGGGACGTTGCCTTCGGTGGCGTGTTCACCGGTCGGGTCGGTGCGTACCCAGGTGACGCCGTCCAGGGCGGCGCCGCGGACCTGCCAGGCGGAGGCGTGCAGTTCGAGGCGGATGGGGCGGCCGAGTTCGTCGAGGGTGAGGTCGACGGAGCCGGTGTGGTCGCCGGAGGGGTTGACGATCTGGGAGACATAGCGCCAGCCGGAGGGGCCGGTGGCGCAGTGGAAGTGCTCTTCACCCAGGGGGGCGTGATCGTGCGGGTCGTGGAGGGAGTAGTGGCCGCGGGGCATCGGGGGCAGTCCTTCGGCCGGCGACGGGCCGGTGTGTCGGGGATGGCGGGTCTGTATGGAGACCTTATGGGCCAGGCCCCCGCCGTGGAGGGCGAGGGCCTGGTGTCACCGGCTGCTGTGGGTGAGCACCAGCTGGTCAGGGCGGCTGACCGGCCGGTGATCGCCGCTGGATCAGTAGCGGTAGTGGTCGGGCTTGTACGGGCCCTCGACCTCGACGCCGATGTAGGCGGCCTGCTCGGGGCGCAGCTCGGTGAGCTTGACGCCGAGCGCGTCGAGGTGGAGCCGGGCGACCTTCTCGTCGAGGTGCTTGGGAAGCACGTAGACGTCGGTCGGGTACTCCGCGGGCTTGGTGAACAGCTCGATCTGGGCCAGCGTCTGGTCCGCGAACGAGTTGGACATCACGAAGGAGGGGTGACCGGTGGCGTTGCCCAGGTTGAGCAGACGGCCCTCGGACAGCACGATCAGGACCTTGCCGTCCGGGTGGGTCCAGGTGTGCACCTGCGGCTTGACCTCGTCCTTGACGATGCCCTCGATCTGGGCCAGACCGGCCATGTCGATCTCGTTGTCGAAGTGACCGATGTTGCCGACGATCGCCTGGTGCTTCATCCGGGCCATGTCGGACGCCATGATGATGTCCTTGTTGCCCGTGGTGGTGATGAAGATGTCGGCGGTCTCGACGACCTCCTCCAGGGTGGTGACCTGGTAGCCGTCCATCGCCGCCTGAAGCGCGCAGATCGGGTCGATCTCGGTGACGATGACGCGGGCGCCCTGGCCGCGCAGCGACTCCGCGCAGCCCTTGCCGACGTCGCCGTAGCCGCAGACCACGGCGGTCTTGCCGCCGATGAGGACGTCGGTGGCGCGGTTGATGCCGTCGATCAGGGAGTGGCGGCAGCCGTACTTGTTGTCGAACTTCGACTTCGTCACGGCGTCGTTCACGTTGATCGCCGGGAAGAGCAGGTCGCCGTCGCGGTGCATCTCGTAGAGACGGTGCACGCCGGTGGTGGTTTCCTCGGTGACACCGCGGATCTCGGAGGACAGGTTCGTCCACTTCTGCGGGGACTCCGCCAGTGTGCGGGTCAGCAGCTCCAGGATGGCGCGGTGCTCGTCGCTCTCCGCGGTCTCGATCGCGGGGACCTTGCCGGCCTTCTCGTACTCAACGCCCTTGTGGACCAGGAGGGTGGCGTCGCCACCGTCGTCGAGGATCATGTTCGGGCCGCCGGTGGGCGAGTTGGGCCAGGTCAGCGCCTGCTCCGTGCACCACCAGTACTCCTCCAGGGTCTCGCCCTTCCAGGCGAAGACCGGGATGCCCTGGGGCGCGTCGGGCGTGCCGTTCGGGCCCACCGCGATGGCCGCGGCGGCGTGGTCCTGGGTGGAGAAGATGTTGCAGGAGGCCCAGCGGACCTCGGCGCCCAGCGCGGCCAGGGTCTCGATCAGGACCGCGGTCTGCACGGTCATGTGCAGGGAACCGGTGATGCGGGCACCGGCCAGCGGCTGGGCGGCGGCGTACTCCTTGCGGATCGCCATCAGACCGGGCATCTCATGCTCGGCGAGGGTGATCTCCTTGCGGCCGAAAGCGGCGAGGGACAGGTCGGCGACCTTGAAGTCCTGGCCGGTGGCTGCTGTCGTCATGCGTGCTGCTCCTCGAGCGTCGAGGTGGATGGGCGGGCAGTCTGCGGCGCGGGCTGGGGTCCCCCCAGCTACCACTGGGGGAGTTCGAGCGTACGCGGAAGCGGACGCACCTCTCCCCCTGGCCACAGCGCAGTCCGTCGGAGGCCCTCTCTCCCTCGGCCGGTCCGCGGTGCGGGCCGCCCGACCGCCATCAGCAGCGACGTCTGGCACTGGTCACGAATCTACACCGATCGACCGCGTGCACCACAGCCCGGAGGGGCCGGTCCAGTGCTGTCCCAGCCAAGGAGGGGCGCGGGGACGGCACGTGATTCCTGGGGTTCCGGTGGGTCGGGGGCCGGTGTCCCGGCCGGCGCGGAGGGGGGCGTCGGAGGGGTTTGCGGGCGCCGTGCCGTCATGCAGGATGCCGGGAGCGCGGATCACGGGCACGACCGCGCACACGTTCGTAAGGAGAGCCACGTGACCACCAGTGCAGCTGAGCCCCTCAAGGGCGCGGGGACGAGTGGGCAGGGGCTGAAGCTGCTCGCAGTGACGGCCTGCCCGACCGGTATCGCCCATACGTACATGGCCGCGGAGAAGCTGGCCCAGGCGGCCCGGTCCCTCGGGCACGAGATCAAGGTGGAGACGCAGGGCTCCATCGGGGCTGAGAATCTCCTCTCTGACAACGATGTCAGAGACGCGGACGCCATCATCATCGCCGCGGACAAGGACGTCGACCGCAGCCGGTTCGTCGGCAAGCGGGTCCTGGCGGTCGGGGTCGCCGAGGGCATTCACCACCCCGAGCAGCTGATGGAGCGGGTGCGGAGCGCACCGGTATACGGGCGCGCGGAGGGCGACGGGGCCGGTACGGGTTCCGGCGCCGCGCCGCGCCGCGGAGGCTCCGGTGGCGGCAAGGAACGCAGCGTCGCGTACAAGGCACTGATGAACGGCGTCAGTTACATGATCCCGTTCGTGGTGGTCGGTGGTCTGCTGATCGCGATCTCGCTGGCGCTGGGCGGGCATCCGCAGGCCGACGGCGGTCTGGTCATCCCCGACGGTTCGTTCTGGAAGCACGTCAACGACATCGGGGTGATCGGCTTCACGCTGATGGTGCCGATCCTGTCCGGCTATATCGCCTACGCGATCGGCGACCGGCCCGCGCTGGTGCCGGGCATGATCGGCGGCTGGATCGCCAACACCGGCTCGCTGTACGACTCCAAGGCGGGCGCGGGCTTCATCGGCGCGATCGTCACCGGCTTCCTGGCCGGGTATCTGGTGCTGTGGATCAAGAAGGTGGAGGTCCCCAAGTTCGCCCGGCCGATCATGCCGATCATCGTGATCCCGATCGTGGCGACGACGGTGCTCGGGCTGTTCTTCATCTACGTGATCGGCAAGCCCATCTCCTGGGTGTTCACCCATCTCACCGACTGGCTCGGTGGGATGACCGGGTCCAGCGCGATTCTGCTCGGCGCGCTCCTCGGCCTCATGATCGCGTTCGATATGGGCGGTCCGGTCAACAAGACCGCGTTCCTGTTCGGCGCGGGGCTGATCGCGTCCGGCAACCAGACCGTGATGGGCATGTGTGCCGCGGCGATCCCGGTGATGCCGCTCGGCCAGGGGCTGGCCACGCTGGTCCGCCGCCGCCTGTACTCCGAGCAGGAGCGGGAAACGGGCATGGCGGCGCTGTTCATGGGGCTGTTCGGGATCTCGGAGGGCGCGATTCCGTTCGCCGCGGCGCGGCCCGCGCAGGTCATACCGGCGAACATGCTCGGCGGTGCGGTGGCCGGAGCCCTCGCGGGGACGATCGGGGTGACGGACGCGGTGCCGCACGGCGGACCGATCGTGGCGGTGCTGGGCGCGGTCGGCGGGGTGCCGGCGTTCTTCCTCGCCGTAGTGGCGGGCTCGGTGGTCACGGCTCTGACGACGGTGATGCTGGTGGATGTCGCGGAGCGGCGGAAGGGCCGGGGGCCGGCGGGTGCCGGTGGGGGTGGGCTTGCTGCCGCCGCCGAGGGCTCCGTGGTGGTCGCTGGCGGGGAGGCGGTGGAGGCCGGTGTGGAGCCGGTTGTGGCCGGAGTCGGCGTGGGTGGCGGAGCCGGTGGGGGCGGCGGTGCCGGTGGAGGTGGCGGTGCCCGGGTGGCGTCGCGTACGGGCGCGGGGGCGGATTCCGTTCCGGCGTCCGCTGGTGGTCCGGGGCGGGATGCGGGCGGCGACGCGGGCGGCACGGACGCTGATGGCGGCGGCTCCGAGAGCGAGGTCGGCGCCGATGGCAACGTCGGCGCTGGTGGCAACGATGTCAGCAACGGCGGTGCCGGCGACGACGAAAGCCCCGCTCCCGAGGTGCTGTCCGGGTACCTCACCGGGCAGACCGTCAAGACGCAGCTCACCGCCGACGAGAAGGAGGCGGCGATCCGCGAGATGGCCGAGCTGCTGGCCGCTACCGGCAAGGTGGCGGACGTCGACGAGCTGGTCCGGGTGGCGCTGGCCCGTGAGGCGCAGGGGACGACCGGGCTCGGTGAGGAGATCGCCATCCCACACGCCAAGACGGACGCGGTGACCGCTCCGGTCGTCGGCTTCGCACGGTCGGCGGAGGGTGTCGCCTGGGGTTCGCTCGACGGCACACGGGCCAGGCTGATCTTCCTGATCGCGGTGCCGGAGGCGGCGGCCGGGGACGAGCACCTGCGCATCCTGGCGCTGCTGTCGCGGAAGCTGACGGACGCGGACTTCCGGGCCCGGCTTCAGGGGGTGGAGGACGGGGCGGGGATTCTGCGCGTTCTCGGGGAGGTCCAGTAGTGGCTGGGAATTCAGATTGGTCGGGAATTCAGTAGTTACCAGGGCGATCCAGTAGGGCGGGGGCGAACGCATCCCGTAGGGGTGGTGCGGGCCCCCTCGGGGCCCACAACGGGTGGGCTGGGGGCGGTATTCCCGTGGCGTCCAGCGTTCCCTGGGGGCCCAGCATTCCCCGGGGCCCAGCATTCCCCGGGGCGCAGCAGTTCCCGGGTCGCAGCATTCCCCGGGGCGCAGCAGTTCCCAAGGAACGCAGCGTGATCGACGGGACGGGGGCCGAGCATCGACGGGCGGGGGGAGCCCCGAGCGGCTTGGCGAGGCTCGGCTCGTACGGCGAGGGGGCTACGCGCCCCATGAGTACGGCGGAGGCCGCACGTGGCCCGGAGTGCGGCGAAGGCGCCACATGCCCGGGAGTACGGCGGAGGCCCCAGCTGTCCCGCGAGGGCAGCGAAGGTGTCCGCACTCTTCGGAGTACAGCGAAGGCCCCCGCACTCCTGGGGAGTGTGGGGGCCTTGCCGCGTTCTGTGGCGGTGGGGGTGGGCCTGCGACGCGTCAGCGGCCCAGGTGGGGCTGGCGGCCCAGCGTCCCGTGAGGCCGGGGCTCAACCGTCTCATGAGGCCGAGGCTCCACCGTCCCGTGGGCTAGATGCTCAGCAGCCCGCTGACGTTGGGGGCTCAGCAGCCCCGCCGCCCTGCCGCCCCGCCGGACCCGGCCCCGGCCCGGCCCCGGACCCGGAGCCTCAGCCGACCAAGCCCCGACGCCGGACGCCCGGCAGTCCCCCGGCCACCCGGCCCCCCGGGCCACCCGAGCCACCTGATCCCTCGGCCCGCACCCCCGGCCGGAGCCGGCTTACGCTCCGCCCGGTGTCTTCGACGGGTCCGTGCCTGCGGCTGCTGTGGCCTCGTTGTAGATGTCCGGTTCCAGGTAGATGACGCGGGCGATCGGGACGGCCTCGCGGATGCGGGCCTCGGCGGCGTTGATGGCGTTGGCGATCTCGGTGGCGGTGTCGTCGTGCTGTACCGCGATCTTGGCGGCGACCAGCAGTTCGTCGGGGCCGAGGTGGAGCGTGCGCATGTGGATGACGCGGGTGACGACGTCGCCGTCGACGACCGCGGCGCGGATCTTGGCGATCTGCTCGGGGCCGGCCGCCTCGCCCAGCAGCAGCGACTTGGTCTCCGCGGCCAGGACCAGGGCGATCAGCACCAGCAGCGCGCCGATGCACATGGTGCCGATGCCGTCCCAGATGCCGTCGCCGGTGGCGAGGGTCAGGCCGACGCCGCCCAGCGCGAGAACCAGACCGACCAGTGCGCCGAAGTCCTCCAGCAGCACGACCGGCAGCTCGGGGGCCTTGGCGCGACGGACGAACTGGGCCCAGGTCTGCTTGCCGCGCAGCTCGTTGGACTCCTTGATGGCCGTACGGAAGGAGAAGCCCTCGGCGATGATCGCGAAGACCAGGACGCCGACCGGCCAGTACCAGTTGTCCAGCTCGTGCGGGTCGTGGATCTTCTCGTAGCCCTCGTAGAGCGCGAAGACGCCACCGATGGTGAACAGGACGATGGAGACCAGGAAGCCGTAGATGTAGCGCTCGCGGCCGTAGCCGAAGGGGTGCTCGGCGGTCGCCGCGCGCTTCGCCTTCTTGCCGCCGAGCAGCAGCAGGCCCTGGTTGCCGGAGTCCGCGATGGAGTGCACGCCTTCCGCCAGCATCGAGGACGAGCCGCTGAAGGCGAAGGCCACGAACTTCGCTGCGGCGATCGCCAGGTTGGCGCCCAGCGCCGCAACGATCGCCTTTGTCCCGCCTGATGCGCTCATAGGTGCCGCATACCCCTTCCGTCGTCCGGGCTTTACCGCCCCTTTAATGCTGTGCGGCGGTCATTGTTGCAGCCCGGCCCGGGGCGGTGACCAGGAGGCCACCTGGCGGACGGTTTCCGGCCGCCGGGACGAGCCTGCCAAGGGCGCTGTCCCGCCCTCTGCACCGTTGCCGACGGCCAGGGCGTGCCGGGCGGCCCGAGCCGGACGCCCCCGACCGGACCATGCGGAAACCGCTACACCACCACCGTCGCGCGAAAAAGCGTGCCGTCCCCGGAGAGCGTGATCCGCTCGCCGGCCGGTACGAACACCGACTCGCCGGGCGCCAGGGCCAGCCCAGCGTCGGCACCGTCACCGGCCCCGGCCTCCGCCCCCGCATCGGCCTCCCGCAGCCGTACGGTGCCCGCCGTGCAGAGCAGGATCTGCGGCGTGCGGGAGGGCAGTGCGCGCGGTGCGGCGCCGGGGGCCGTCGCGAAGCGGGAGAGCCGGAACTCGTCGATGGGGGTCTCGTAGACCTCCTCGCCGTTGACGTCCTCGGGGCGCAGCACGCCCGCGTCACCGGCCTCGAAGCGCACCACCCGCAGCAGCTCCGGGACGTCCACGTGCTTGGGGGTCAGTCCGCAGCGCAGCACGTTGTCGGAGTTGGCCATCAGCTCGACACCGAGCCCGCCGAGGTAGGCGTGCGGGATGCCGGCGCCGAGGAACAGCGCCTCGCCGGGCTGGAGTTGGACGTGGTTGAGCAGCATGGCGGCGAGGACGCCGGGGTCGCCCGGGTAGTGGTGGGCGAGGACGGCGTAGGCGGCGTAGGCGTCGGCGTGCGGTCCGCCCTTGGCCGCCAGCTGGTCGGCGGCGACGGCGGCGCGTTCGACGGTGCCGGCGATCGCGTGGTGCTCGGCGCTCAGTACGGCGGTGAGCACCTCGCGCAGCGCGTCCTCCTCGGGGCTGGCGCGCAGGATGTCGACGTACGGCTTGAGGTCGTCGACGCCGAGGCCCTCCAGGAGGTCCGCGGCCTGCGCCGGGTGCCGGAAGCCGCACAGCCCGTCGAAGGGGGTGAGCGCGACGATCAGCTCGGGCTTGTGGTTGGCGTCCTTGTAGTTGCGGTGGCCGGCGTCGATCGGGATGCCGCGCCGCTCTTCGTCGGCGAAGCCTTCGGCGGCCTGCGTCCGGTCGGGGTGGACCTGGAGGGAGAGCGGGGAGCCTGCCGCGAGCAGCTTGAGCAGGAAGGGCAGCCGGGGGCCGAAGGCGCGGACGGTGTCGGCGCCCAGTTCGGCCTCGGGGGCGGCGTCGATCACCTCGGCCAGGGAGACCGGCCCGGCACCGCGGTCAATCCGGGAGGGGGCGCCGGGGTGGGCGCCCAGCCACATCTCGGCCTGGGGTTCGCCGGTCGGCGCGGTGCCCAGGAGCTCCGGGAGGGCGGTGGTGGAGCCCCAGGCGTAGGGGCGCACGGTATTGGCGAGGCGGTCCATGGGGCGGCTGCTTCCTGACAGTGGTACGTGCTGCGGGGTGGTGCCACGGGCCCGCGGGTGCGGGCCGACCGTCAAAGATCACTCGGTCCCGGCGAGCGCCAGGTAAACGGCGGCGAAATCCACGATGGCGAGTAGCTCAGCGGCCTTCTCCAGGTCGCTGCCGGTGTCGGCCTCCAGCTCGCTGACGGCGGTGTCGCGCTCCTCGGCGAGCGCCTGGGCGGCGCGGGTGGCGGACAGCGGGCCCGGCTCGCTCTCGCGCAGCAGGACGACCCTGGCGTGCAGCGCGGCGGGCTGCTCGACCCGGTCGCGGAAGAAGTCGTCGGGGTCGGCGCCGGCGGCCAGGGCGCCGGCCAGCAGGGTGCGGTGGGTGGCGAGCGCCTCGGGCAGCTCGGCGGCGAGCGCGGGGCGGCCGGCCAGCCCGGCCAGCTCGGTGGCGAAGTGCCGGCCGACGGCGCCGGCGATGGTGCCTTCGGTCCAGATCAGCGGGAGCGCGTCGGCGAGGTCGGCGGCCAGGGTCTTGCCGGGGTTGGTGTACGTGGGGATGGCGGGGCCGCAGCGTTCGGCGAGCTGGTCGAGGCGGTCGGCGAGCTTGCCCAGGGCCTCCGGCGGGGCGCTGAGCAGGCCGATCCGGTCGGCGAGCGAGAGCAGCGGGATGAGCACCGACCAGAGGGTGCCGGGGGCGGCCGGCGGGGCGCCCTCGACGTCGAATTCGGCGTCGTAGGGGGTGGTCGCCAGGGGGACGGCGAGGCCGCGGGCCTGGGTGACGGCGTCGGCGAGCGGGCCGCCGGCGGGGGTGACGGCGACGACGGCGCAGCCGCGGCGGGATGCCTGCTCGACCAGCTCGGCGAGGCCGGGGTCGGCGGCGTCGGGGCCGGGGAGCAGCAGCAGGTCCAGGGGTCCGGCCCAGCCGGGCAGGGCCCAGCGCAGTGCGCCGGGCAGCGGGGCGACGCCGGTGGGCTGGATGAGGGTGACCGGGCAGTTGCCGCCGCCGAGCGCCCTGAGGAGGTCTGCCACACCGGCCGCGGCGGGGCCGGGGCCGGCGACGAGGACGGCGCGCGGCCGCCCGTCGGGGGTCAGCTCGGGGATGCCGGACTCGGCGGCGCTGCGGGCGGCGGTGCGGACCCGGGCGCCGGATTCGGCGACGCCGCGCAGCAGGCCGAAGCGGTCGGCCCCGGCCAGCGCGTCAGGGGTGTCGAGGAGTGACTCGTCGAGCATGGTGGGCGCGGCCTCCGAATCGCCGGATCGGGCGGGGGTGTGCCGGGCGGCGCCGGGACGGGCCCGGCGGGGCCCGGTCAGGCGGGGCGGCGTGCCTCGTCGACGAGGAGTACGGGGATGCCGTCCCGGACGGGGTAGGCGAGGCCGCAGTCGCCGGAGGTGCAGATCAGCTCGGGGTCGGACGCGGAGTCCGCGGTCCGGTCCTGGAGGGGGGCATGGCATGCCGGGCAGGCAAGGATCTGGATCAAGCTGGCTTCGACCGGCATGGAGGCTGCTCCTTCGGGGCGGTTGCGGCGTGGCCAGCGTACCGCCGGGCGGGGGCGGGAGGCGTGCTCGGCGGTGATTCCGGGTGGTGCACGGGGGTGCGGGCGGCGGGGACACCGCTGCCGCCCGCCCCCTCGGCGACGTGCTCCGACGGCCCGCCGCGGGTGTCGGGCGGCGGGGCGCGGGGGCTCAGCCGCGGATGATCGCCAGGGCCTCGTCGCGGATCCGGTCGGCGGTGGCGGTGTCGCGGGCCTCGACGTTCAGCCGGAGCAGCGGCTCGGTGTTGGAGGCGCGGACGTTGAACCACCAGTCGTCGGCGGTGATGGTCAGGCCGTCCAGCTCGTCGAGGGTGACGCCGTCGCGGCCCTGGTAGGCGGTCTTGATCGCGGCGAGCCGGCCGGTCTGGTCGTCGACGGTGCTGTTGATCTCGCCGGAGGCCGCGTACCGGTCGTACTGCGCGACCAGCTGCGACAGCGGGCCCGGCTGGCCGCCGAGGGCCGCGAGGACGTGCATCGCGGCGAGCATGCCGGTGTCGGCGTTCCAGAAGTCGCGGAAGTAGTAGTGCGCGGAGTGTTCGCCGCCGAAGATGGCGCCGGTGGTGGCCATCTCCTCCTTGATGAAGGAGTGCCCGACGCGGGTCCGGACGGGCTCGCCGCCGCTCTCCCTGACGACCTCCGGCACCGACCAGGAGGTGATCAGGTTGTGGATGACCGTGCCGCCGGGGTGCTTGGCCAGTTCGCGGGCGGCGACCAGGGCGGTGATCGCGGACGGGGAGACCGGGTCGCCGTTCTCGTCGACGACGAAGCAGCGGTCGGCGTCGCCGTCGAAGGCGAGGCCGAGGTCGGCGCCGGTCTCGCGGACCCGGGCCTGGAGGTCGACGATGTTCTTGGGATCGAGCGGGTTGGCCTCGTGGTTGGGGAACGAGCCGTCCAACTCGAAGTACATCGCGTCGAGTTCGAGCGGCAGGCCAGCGAAGACGGTCGGGACGGTGTGGCCGCCCATGCCGTTGCCCGCGTCGACCACGACCTTCAGCGGGCGGATGCCGCTGAGGTCCACCAGGGCGCGCAGGTGGGCGGCGTAGTCGCCCAGGACGTCGCGCCGGGTGACGGTGCCGGGTGCGGCGACCGGTTCCGGGGCGCCCTGGTCCGACCAGCGCTCGACCAGTGCGCGGATGTCGGCGAGGCCGGTGTCCTGGCCGACCGGGGCCGCGCCGGCCCGGCACATCTTGATGCCGTTGTACTGGGCGGGGTTGTGCGAGGCGGTGAACATGGCGCCGGGCAGGCCGAGGGAGCCGCTGGCGAAGTACAGCTCGTCGGTCGAGCAGAGACCGATCTGGGTGACGTCCGCGCCGCGGGCCGCCGCACCGCGGGCGAAGGCGCCCGACAGGCCGGGCGAGGAGGGCCGCATGTCGTGTCCGATCACGATCGCGTCCGCAGCGGTGACCTCGACGAAGGCCGCCCCGAACAGCTCGGCCAGGGGTTCGTCCCACTGGGCGGGGACGACGCCGCGTACGTCGTACGCCTTCACGATCTGCGACAGATCAGTCACAGCCAGCCCTCCTGGAGAGTCTCTATGTCCTCCCAACCTACCGGGCGGCCCGCTGCGGTGGCCCGCTGTCCCCGTGTGCCTGCCGCCGCGTGGCCGTAGTTGGCCGGATGCGGCGGGCGGGGGCGGTGATGTGCCGGTGGGACTGCGCGGTTCAGGAGTCCGGTGAGCGCAGCACCCGGAGGTGGCCGCGGCGGGCGACCTCCATGGGGTGGGTGTCGCGGTCGCCGGGGGTGTGGGTGCCGCCGGCGGCGCGTTCCTGGGGGCGGGCGGCTTCCCGCACGGCGTTCGCCAGGGCTTCGAGATCGTCACCGCTGGGGCGGGCCGGGCCGGAGTCGAGGGCGAGGCGGACGACCTCCCAGCCGCGGGGCGCGGTCAGCCGCTCGGAGTGCTCGGCGCACAGGTCGTAGCAGTGCGGTTCGGCGTAGGTGGCGAGCGGTCCGAGCACGGCGGTCGAATCCGCATAGACGTACGTCAGCGTTGCGACGGCGGGGCGGCCGCACGCAGTGCGCGAACAGCGACGTACAGGGCTCACGACGTTGGACGGTACCGCACTCTTGAGCGGGCCGCGACGACTCTCCCCCGGCTCACCCAACCGTGTCGTCCCGCTTCGTCCGATGCGTCTGACCTGCACCCGCTCGACCTGACCTGGACCGGCCGGGCCGCGACGGACCGCGTGCGGCACGGAAACCCGTCACGACTCGATGCATTTCCTGCCATTCCGCCGTCGATCTGCGATCTCATACAGGGATGCAAACGAACACATCGCGGACAGGACCGGTCAGCCGACGACATGCCACGTCTTGCCGCGCTCCCCGGTGTCCGGGGGTCCTTGACGGCTACGCTCGATGCTGATGGACAGCCCTGTACCTCCCCGACCGCCGAAGCCGCGGCTCCGGCGCCGCGACCGGCACGGCCGCGGCATGCGCGGCCCGATCGCGCCGCCCCAGGTGCCGCTGTCGGTGACCCGGGCCGAGGCTTTCGTGGATCTTGTGTATGACTCCCGGGACCGGCTGGAGCGGCGCTGGCCGCAGCTCTCCCAGGTCGACTTCCTGATCCTGGAGGTGCCCGGTTTCGGCCCGGACGACGGGCCGGACGCGACCGGCGACGCGGAGACCGTGCCGCTGGGGCGGATGCTGCCGGCCGCGGGCGGACATCGCGACCGGATCGTGATCTACCGGAGGCCGGTGGAGATCCGTACGAAGGGCCGCGACGAGCGGGCGCTGCTCGTCCATGAGGTCGTGGTCGAGCAGGTCGCCGAACTCCTGGGGCTGGCCCCGGAGTCGGTGGACCCGCGCTACGGCCAGGAGTGAGGCCGTCGCGCGGGTCCGGGGGCGGGTGCGCGGCTCAGTTCGTGAGGACCGACAGGTCCTGGCCCGCGGCCGGGACGAGCACCGAGCCGCGGTCGTCGGGCAGCGGCTGGACGGTGAACGCGGGCACCCCGCCCTGGGGGCGGGCGAGCATCCGGGCCGCGTAGACGGGACCGCTGCCGGGCTCCGGCTCCACCGTCAGGGCGTAGGCGCCCTTCAGCCCCTGCGGGCGGGGCGGCTCGACATCGAGGCTGCTGCCGCCCTTGACCGTGTAGGTCTTGGTGACCGGGGTGCCGCCGCCGCTGCCCGCCGAGGCGGTGACCTTCACCTTGGCGTCCTTGCCCTTCTCCGGCGCGACCAGCGAGAGGGTGCTGCCCTTGTCGCGGTTGTCGGCGGCGGTGGCGCGCTTCTCGACCGGCCGGGTCGCGGGGATGAACGCCATCTCCTGCTTGGCGCCCTTGCCGCGGGTGACCCGCAGCGCGGCCGTGACCGGGGCCTTGGAGTCACCGTCGGAGGGCGTGAGCACCAGCGAACCGGCCTCGCCCTTGGTGAGGTCCTTGAGGTCCACGGCGGTGGTCATCCCGCTCTTGAGGTGCAGGGTCTCCAGCCCGGCGGGCGTGATCAGCCCGGTCGGGGTGGCCAGTTGGACCTTCAGATCGGCATCGGACTCACCGGGCGCGAGGGCGACCAGCCGCACGGAGGTGGCGTCCTTCGGGATGCCGGGGAGCACCACGCTCGGCGCCGGGTCGGCGGCGGGCGGCAGCCAGTCGCTGCCGAGCGTGCCGTCGCTCGCCTGGACCGCGGCACCCACCCGGCCCTCGCGCGCGACGACATGCAGCGAGGCGTTGGTGGTGGGCGTGGCGGTCAGCGTGGAGAGCAGCACCGGGACCGTGGTGTGCGGCGGTACGGAGATGTCCTCCCCCGCCGAGCCCGCCAACGACCCGTCCTTGCCGTGGAGTTCGAGGTCCACGACGGCCGGGACCGGGTCGGGGTTGGTGAGGTGGACGTAGTCCTGGCGGTCGGTGGCGGTGCTGACACCGGGGAACCAGAACGTGGTGTCGGGAGTGGTGCAGCTCAGCCCGAGGAGGCCACGGCCCGCGCCGGCGGCGACGGAGGTGGTCTGCTGCACGGTCCAGCCGGGCGCGAACATGCCGTCCGCGGAGCCCACGAGGGCGGGGGCGTCGGGCTTGTCGGTGGTCGCGGTGACCGGCTTGCCGGCCTCCTGGAGGGGCACGACGGGCTTGGTGTCGCGGGGGGCGACGGTCTGCCCGGCCGCGGCGTCCGCGGCGCCCTTGCCCTTGTCCTTGCCCTTCTTTCCGCCCTTGCCGCCGGCTCCGTCGCCGGCGTCCCGCACGGTCCCGGCGGGCCGCAGCTCGGCGGTGCCCTTCTTGCCGTCCGCGCCGGCCGCGGCGCCCTTGGGGGCGAAGGCCGTGTAGTTGGTCTCGCCGACCTCGGAGGAGGTCGGGGCCGGGCAGAGCAGCGCGGAGCGCTGGACGGGCAGCCGGCTGCTGCCGCGCGGGGCGTCCCGGCCGTCGCCGTCCGGGGCGGCCACGGCGGCGACGCCGGTGACCGCGGCCAGCGCGACGGCCACGCCGATCAGGGACATCATGGTGCGCTTCACTGCTGGTCGCTCCCGTCACGGCGCGGCTCGGGGTAGGAGCCGGAGTACCCCGGGTACTCGGTGCCGTCGTCGTAGGGCTGCTGGTGCTGCGGCCCGCCGTCGCCGTACTGCTGCTGCCCGTAGCCGTACGGGTCGTAGGCGCCCGCCTGGTAGGGGTCCGCGTACGGGTCGGTGGCCTGGTAGGGATCGGCCGGCGGGTACGGCCGGCCGTACTGCCCGGCCTGGAACGGGTCGGCGGGGGCGTAGGGCTGCTGTCCGGCGGGGTGGGCCGGGGGCACGGTGCCGTCCGGCACGCCCTGCTGGGCGGCCTGCCACTCCTCGTAGGAGGGCTGCTGCGGCACCGCCGCATACGGGTCGCCGGGAGCGGTGGGGACGGCGTCCTGGACCGCGTCCTGGCCGGGGGCCGGTGCGGCCGCCGGGGCGGGCGGCTGCTCACCGGCCCGCGCGGCGGGGACGCCCGGCCCGGCCGCCTCGGGGGCGCCGGCCGCCTCGGCCTGGGCCCGCAGGCGGCGCGCCCGGCGGCCGTCGCCGGATACCGCGGCGGCCTGCGCGGCGGCCGCGTCCTCCGGCAGGTCGTCGTCGATCTCCCGGCGGCGGCCCGGCAGCGCCAGCACCACCAGGACGACGGCGAGCAGGCCCTGCGCCCACAGCCACAGGGTGTGGCCGATCGGGTTCTCGTGGGTGAGGTCGAGGGTGCCGCCCTCCGCGGGGAGCGTGAAGCCCTGGGCCCAGCCGTCGACGGTCACCGGCTTGAGCGGAGTCCCGTTGAGGGTGGCCTGCCAGCCCGGGTCGGCGGTGTCCGCGAGGCGCAGCACCCGGCCGCTGTCGCCGCCGGACACCTTGGTGTGTGCCTCGACGGGGCCGGAGGGTACGGCGACGGGTGCGGCGGTCTCGCCCGCGCTGGTGCCGTCCTTGGCGGCGCCCGGGACGATGGAGACCCGCGAGACCCGGCGGTCGACGCGCCACAGGGCGCTGCCGTCGTCCTGGCTGAGCCGGGTCAGGCCCGGCGTCGCGTCCAGCACCCGGCCCATTTCGCGCGGCGCCCCGTCCCTGACCAGGACGTAGCGGACCGCATAGCCGCCGAGCTGGTTGGTCTGGTCGGCGCCGGAGCCGGCCACGAGATGGGCGACGATGCCGCCGAGCCGCTTGTCCTCGCCCGCCGCGGCGGCCAGATCGGCGTCGCCGAGCCGGGCACCGGAGCCGCGGACGAGGGTGTAGCCGACCCGGCCGGGCGAGCCGTCGAGGACGAGGGTGCGGGCCCGGTCGGCGGTGCCGGACTCCTCGGCGACGAACGCCGGGACCTGCTCCGGATTACGCCGCTCCAGCGGACCGGACGCGCCGGTGATCATCCAGCTGACCGCGGCGTAGAGCGGGGCGAGCACGGACGCCAGCGCGATCAGCACGGCGACCGGCTGCTTCCAGCCGAAGCCGAGGCTGGCCATCCGGGTCCGGATGCCCTCCGCGCCGATCGCCGCGGCACACAGCAGCGCCAGCCCGTAGACCAGCATCGCGGGCCCGGTCCAGCCGGAGCCGTTGCCCAGCGCCGCGAGCAGCAGCCCGGCCAGCGCCACCGCCCAGGCGGTACGGATCGCGCGCTGCCGCTCGTCGCGCAGCGTCGCGGCGAGCGCGGCCAGGACGATGCCGAAGAAGAGCACCCCGCCGGCGGCCTTGGGACCGCCGGGGCTGAGCCCGATGAGGTCGAGCACGGAGGCGGATCCGGCGCCGTAGTCGAGTCCGGCCTCCTGGAAGAAGGCGGACGGCCGGCTCAGCAACGACAGCGACCAGGGCGCGAGCACCACGAACGGCACCACGGCCACCACCAGGAAGCGCAGCCCGTAGGCGAGCATCAGCCCACGGCTGCCACTCCGCTTCGCTCCGTCTCCGCTCGTTCCCGAGCCTCCGGATGCGGAGCCCAGGAACCGCAGCACCAGCAGCCCGATGCCGAGCAGCACCGCGATCGGCCAGACGACCGGGGTGAAGGCCATGGTGAAGGTGATCAGCAGCGCATACGCCCAGGTGGCGCGCCAGCTGGGGCGGGTGCCCACGGGCAGCCGCAGTCCGCTCGCGGCGAGCGCGGCCCGCGCCATCAGCGGCAGCAGGACGGCGAGCACCGCGGTGCCCAGCCGGCCGCCCGCCAGCGCGCCGGCGGCCGCGGGCAGGAAGGCGTAGGCGATGCTGCCCCAGGCCCGCAGCAGCCGGGAGGCGACCAGCGGGCGGGAGGCGAAGTAGGCGGTGAGTCCGGCCAGCGGGACGGAGCAGACCAGCAGCAGGGTGACGGCGAAGCCGGTGCTGCCGAAGAAGATGCTCGACAGCAGGGCGACGATCGCCAGGTAGGGAGGCGCGGAGGCGCTGCCGCCGACGCCGACCGCATGCCAGCTGTCGAGATACGCCGACCACAGGTCGGACACGCTGCCGGGCGCGGGCAGCATCGCCCCGCCGGTCAGCGCACCGGAGCCGAGCAGTCCGCGGCAGGCGACCAGCGAGACCACCAGCAGCAGGAGGAAGAGCAGCGGGGCCGGTTTGCGGGCGATCCGCTTGAGCCGGGCGAACTGCTCGATCTCCAGGAAGTCCGCGTCATCGCCGCCGGGCCCGGATTCCACCGCACCGTGCCGGCCGGCCGAGGCCACATCCGGTGCGGCCCGCCCGGCGAGGTTGCCGGCGACCTGTTCGACGGTGGCGCGGACGGTCGCGCCGGGAGGCGGGAAGAGCGGCCGCAGCTCGCTCGCGTCGACCGCGGGCCGGCCTCTCCGTTTCCGCGCGGCGAGGATCTTGCCGGGCCGCAGCAGCGTGCCGAAGAGTCCGGCGAGTTCGTCCAGCGCCTGGCCCGGGACCTTGCCGACGAGGTAGGCGAGCACCCGCAGGAAGGTGCCGATCAGCAGCCGCAGCAGGACGTACGGGAGGGTCGCGCCGCGGGTGTTGGCGAGCAGGGTGTAGACGGCGCCGGCCTTGTCGACGCGGTGCGGGTTGGCGACCGAGCGGCCGACGCAGTCGATGGGGCGGCGCTCGCGGGCGGATGCCTCGGCGTGCCGCAGGATCGCCTCCGGCGCGATCAGGACCTGATGCCCGGCGGCCTGGGCGCGCCAGCACAGGTCCACGTCGTCCCGCATCAGCGGCAGCCGGCGGTCAAAGCCGCCCAACTCCTCGTAGACGTCACGGCGGATGAGCATGCCGGCGGTGGAGACGGACAGCACCGAGCGCACCTGGTCGTGCTGGCCCTGGTCCTGTTCGCGGCGGTCCAGGCCGGTCCAACGGCGGCCGCTGCGCGCGATGCTGACCCCGGCCTCCAGCAGTTGCCGGCGGTCGTACCAGCTGCGCAGCTTGGCGCCGACGATGACGGTGGAGGGGCTGGCGTCGGCGACCCGCAGCAGCTCGGCGAGCGCGTCCGGCTCGGGTGCGCAGTCGTCGTGCAGCAGCCACAGCCACTGGACCGGTTCGCCGTGCGGCAACTCCGGCATCTCGTACGCCTCGTCGTGCCAGGTGCGGGTGACCGGGTCCCAGCCGCTGGGCCGGCGCAGATACGGCAGGTCGTCGGGGGTGAGCACGGGGGCCGTGCGGACCGCTTCGTCGACGGCGGTGCCGAATCCGGAGCGGCGGGCGAGGTGCAGCACCCGCTGGTCCCCGATGGCCTCCGCGAGCAGCTGGGCGGAGTGGTCCGCGCTGCCGGTGTCGGCGCCGATGACGTTCTGCACCGGGCGCTCCTGGCCGAGCAGGCCGGTGAGCGCGTCGGGCAGCCAGCGGGCACCGTCATGGGAGACGATCACGGCGGTGACGACATGCCGTGGGAACTCTGGGGCTGCGGCTGCGTATGAGGCGGACTGGGCCGCCGACTGGCTGTGCACGGACATCGAGGTACGGGCCCTCCGGACCCGGGAGTTCGAAGGCCCGCGGCGAAGTCGCGCTGGGCCCCCGCCCCCGGAAGACACTGCGACGGACTACGAGGCGACGCGCGCGGCCTGCGGGGCGGCGGCGCATCTCGGACGGGGCCCCACACTAATGGTTCGCGCCGGTGCCCCGACCGGGCCCGTACGAAGGAGTACACAGCAGTCCGCCTCCGGCGAGCGGGTCGCTGGAGGCGGAGGGTTCGCTATAGGGGGATATGGGGAGTTGAGGGGGTACGGCGGCGTGGTCCACGGGGCCGCCCGCCGTCGGTCCGGCCGGCTGCGCTGTCATCGTCAGACGGCGGCCTTCTTCAGCCGGCGCCGCTCGCGCTCGGACAGGCCGCCCCAAATGCCGAAGCGCTCGTCATTGGCGAGCGCGTACTCCAGGCATTCGGACCGGACTTCGCAGGCGAGACAGACCTTCTTGGCCTCGCGGGTGGAGCCACCCTTCTCCGGGAAGAAGGACTCGGGGTCGGTCTGGGCGCACAGTGCGCGCTCCTGCCAGCCGAGCTCCTCATCCGCCTCCTCGACCAGCAATTCCTGGAACAGCTCGGTCATGTGCGCCCCTCGTCTGTCTTTACGTCCCCGTGATCAAGCCGTGATCGATTTCGGCTGAACGACACGAGTGAAATTACAAGTGTGGTGATCCGGGCCAGTCAAGCCGAGATCTGCTATTGAGCCTCTTATTCACTCGGCGGAACCAAGCGGATGCGGAAAGTGTTCAAATCAGTAAAAACCAGGACACTTTCCCGGGCGTGCCACCCGGCACGTCCTCTTCACTCACCAAGACGCAACCAGGCGGCGTTCACGTTGCACCCCACGCTGCCGAAGCGGGGGAGATCACAGACCGATCACGGGACCGCAACGGCGTTTGAAAGCGCGGTTGCCGGTCGATGTCTCCGCGCCGGAAGCTGCACAAACCTTTCGCCGGGCGGAGTAACCGGATGAGGTGAAAGATTTACGTCAAACCAGACATCCGGTTGACATCGCGGCGCGAACCCGGTCTCCTTGACCCCATGCCAGCGACCCTCGCGCCCCGACCGACCCGTAGCCACGGGTCGCTCTGCGCTGCGCAGGCTCTCTGTTGCTGTCGCTGTTCCAGCTGTTGAAGCCACCGAGCTCCAGCCTTTCGCTCGCACCACCCCGCAGCGCGTTCTGCTCCGCGCCGTAGCGCCACGCCCCCCACAGGGAGAGCCCGCGCCGCGCCGCAGCCCTCCCCCGCGTCACCCCAGCACTTTTGCCGAGGAACCCGAAACGCCATGAACAGCGACGTCCAGATCGCCGGCGACCCGCTCGCCATCCCCCACCTGCTGCCGCCCGTTCCCGCCCACCCGGCCACCGTCGCCGGCTTCGCGGGGCTGGCCCGCTCGATCGCCGCCGACCGCGCCGCCTGGGCCCCGCTGGTCCGCTACGACGCCACCACCCGCTGGTACCACCGGCTGCGCACCGGGCCGGGCTACGAGGTGTGGCTGCTGAGCTGGGTGCCCGGGCAGGGCAGCGGCCGGCACGACCACGGGGCGTCCTCCGGTGTGCTGACCGTCCTGGAAGGCGAGTTGACCGAGCACGTCGAGGACGGACCCCGTACGCTCACGGCCGGCGCCCAGCGGGTGTTCGCCCCCGGCTACGTCCACGAGGTCGTCAACGACGCCCTGACGCCGGCCGTCAGCCTGCATGTGTACTTCCCCGGGCTGACCAATATGCCGATGCACCCCAGCCAGGCCACGGACACCGGGGCCGCCACCGCGCCGCCCGGGATACCGGCGCCCTGACACAGCGGGGCGTTCCGCACTGCCGTGCCCGCCCGTCGCCCGGCCACCGCCCCTCATCGACTCAGCCTTCGGCTGACACACTGCCCGCCCGTCGCCCGGCCACCGCCCCTCATCGACTCAGCCTTCGGCTGACACACTGTCTTTATGCGAATCGTGGTTCTGGCCGGCGGTATCGGCGGCGCCCGCTTTCTGCGGGGACTGAAGGCAGCGGCTCCGGACGCGGACATCACCGTCATCGGGAACACCGGCGACGACATCCATCTGTTCGGGCTCAAGGTGTGTCCCGACCTCGACACCGTGATGTACACGCTCGGCGGCGGCATCAACGAGGAGCAGGGCTGGGGCCGCACCGACGAAACCTTCCGGGTGAAGGAGGAGTTGGCCGCCTACGGCGTCGGCCCCGAGTGGTTCGGGCTCGGTGACCGGGACTTCGCCACCCACATCGTGCGGACCCAGATGCTCGGTGCCGGGTACCCGCTCAGCGCCGTCACCGAGGCGCTGTGCGCACGCTGGAAGCCCGGTGTGCGGCTGCTGCCGATGTCCGACGACCGGGTCGAGACCCATGTGGCCGTCGACGAAGAGGGCGAGCGCAAGGCGATCCACTTCCAGGAGTACTGGGTGCGGCTGCGGGCCTCGGTGCCCGCCCATGCCGTGGTGCCGGTCGGCGCCGATCAGGCCAAGCCCGCGCCGGGCGTGCTGGAGGCCATCGCCGCGGCGGATGTGGTGCTGTTCCCGCCGTCCAATCCGGTCGTCAGTATCGGGACGATCCTGGCGGTGCCGGGTATCCGGGAGGCCATCGCGGAGGCCGGGGTGCCGGTGGTCGGGCTCTCGCCGATCGTCGGCGACGCCCCGGTCCGCGGGATGGCCGACAAGGTGCTGGCGGCGGTGGGGGTGGAGGCGACCGCCGCGGCCGTCGCCCGCCACTACGGGTCCGGGCTGCTGGACGGCTGGCTGGTCGACTCCGTCGACGCGGGTGCGGTGGCCGAGGTCGAGGCGGCCGGGATCCGCTGCCGGGCCGTGCCGCTGATGATGACCGACCTGGACGCCACGGCCGCGATGGTGCGCGAGGCGCTGGAACTGGCCGCGGAGGTCCGGGCGTGAACGACGCCGACGGGGTGCCCGCCTACCGGGTGTGGGCGCTGCCGGGAGTGCCCGAGGTGCGGCCCGGCGACGACCTCGTCAAGCTGATCGTGGCCGCGGCGACCGCCGACGGAGTGCCCCGACTCGTCGACGGCGACGTGCTGTTGGTGACCTCGAAGATCGTCAGCAAGGCCGAGGGCCGGGTGGTCGAGGCCGCCGACCGGGAGGCGGCGATCGATCAGGAGACGGTGCGGGTGGTGGCGCGCCGCGGCACCCTGCGGATCGTGCAGAACCGGCAGGGGCTGGTGATGGCCGCGGCCGGTGTCGATGCCTCCAACACCCCCTCCGGGACGGTGCTGTTGCTGCCGGAGGACCCGGACGCCTCGGCGCGGGCGCTGCGTGCGGGTCTGCGCAGCACGCTCGGTGTCGATGTCGGTGTCGTCATCAGCGACACCTTCGGGCGGCCCTGGCGCAACGGGCTCACCGATGTCGCCATCGGCGCGGCCGGGGTGCGGGTGCTGGACGATCTGCGCGGCGGCACGGACGCCTACGGCAATCCGCTCAGTGCGACGGTGGTCGCCACCGCCGACGAACTGGCCGCAGCGGGCGACCTGGTGAAGGGCAAGGCCGCCGGGCTGCCGGTCGCGGTGGTGCGGGGGCTCGGCCATGTCGTCGGGGAGACCGGCGAGAGCGCCGGGGCGCGCGCCATGGTGCGCAGCCCCGAGGACGACATGTTCCGGCTGGGCACCTCGGAGGCCGTACGGGAAGCGGTGACGGCGCGGCGTACGGTCCGGGCCTTCACCGGCGAGCCGGTCGATCCGGGGGCGGTCCGGCGCGCGGTGGCGGCGGCGGTCACCGCCCCGGCACCGCACCACACCACGCCCTGGCGGTTCGTGCTCCTGGAGACGGCGGAGGCGCGGGTGCGGCTGCTGGACGCGATGCGGGACGCCTGGATCGCGGATCTGCGCCGGGACGGCAAGTCGGAGGAGTCCATCGCCAAGCGGATCCGGCGCGGCGACGTCCTGCGGGCCGCGCCGTATCTGGCGGTGCCGTGCATGGTGACGGAGGGCGCGCACCCCTATCCCGACGCGCGGCGGAGCACGGCGGAGCGGGAGATGTTCCTCGTGGCCCACGGCGCGGGGATTCAGAACTTCCTGGTCGCGCTGGCGGGCGAACGGCTCGGGTCCGCCTGGGTGTCGTCGACGATGTTCTGCCGGGAGGTGGTCCGGGACGTGCTGGGGCTGCCGGCGGACTGGGAGCCGATGGGGGCGGTGGCCATCGGGCGGCCGGCGACCGCACCGCCGCCGCGCCCGGCGCGGGACGCCGACGCCTTCGTGGTGGTGCGCTGACCCGCGGCCCCGCTGCCCTTCGGTCCGCGCCCCCGCGTGCCGGTCACAGCCGGGCTATGTCCCCCACGGGGAAGCGCGGGGCGCGGCGCGGCGGGACGCGGCCGGACAGCAGGATCAGCCGGGCGGCGCGGTGCCGCTGGCCCTCGTAGGGCGCGAGGAGTTCGAGCATCTCTTCGTCGGTGGTGCCGCGGCGGCCGGTGAGGGCATAGCCGATGATCTTCGGCAGATGCAGATCGCCGACCGTGATCGCGTCGGGGGCGCCGAGGGTGCGCTGAAGGGTCTCCGCGGCGGTCCAGGGGCCGATGCCGGGCAGCGCCATCAGCCGTCGGGTGGCGTCCGCGAGGTCCATCCGCGCGGCCTCCTCCATCCGGCGGGCGGCCCGTACGGCGCGCAGGATCGCGGACGAGCGCTTGGCGTCGACGCCCGCGCGGTGCCACTCCCAGGAGGGGATCAGCGCCCAGCCGCGCGGCTCCGGCATCACCCGCATCCGCTCCCAGGGGCCGGGGGCGGGCTCGCCGTGCCGCTGGAGCAGCAGGCGCCAGGCGCGGTATGCCTCGTCGCTGGTGACCTTCTGCTCCAGGACCGAGGGGATCAGCGACTCCAGGACCAGGCCGGTCCGCGCCAGCCGGACGCCGGGGTGGCGGCGGCGGGCCTCATGGACGATGCGGTGGCGGGCCGTCAGCCGCGCCGGGTCGTCGGACTCCCCCAGCAGCTCGGGGAGGCGGTCCAGCAGCCAGTCGGCGCCCGGTCCCCAGCCCTCGGCCTCGACCTGGCCGGCGGCCGGGCGGGCCGCGATACGGAGCGTGCCGGGCCCCTCGGGCGTACGGCAGGCGCGCCACACCTCGCCGTCGCGCACACCGAACGCGGGGTCGCCGGGGCCGCGCTGGAGCACACCGAGCGTGCGGTGCAGGTCGAGCGGGCCGGGCGGATCCCAGGTACGGGCGGGCATGCGGCCAGGTTAGGCGATGGGGGTGACAGGCGAGGCGGGCCGTGGGGGGCGTAGGCGGGTGGGCCGTGGGGGTGGGCCGTAGGGGGTGGGCGAACACATCCCGTAGGGGTACCGAGCGCCCCCTCGGGGCCGACAACGGGGTGGGGTGGGGCGGTATTCCCGCGGGTGGGCATTCACGGGGTGGGGCGGGGGCGATGGGGTACGGCGGGGCGCGGCAGGAGCGAGCGGGCGCCCCGGCGTCGCCTACTGGTCGGACGAGAAGCGCACCGAGCCGGTGGGGATCTCGGCGTTGCACCAGATGCGGATGCCGTCGCGCAGTTCGTTGTCGGCGCCGATTCGCGCGCCGTCGCCGATGACCGCGCCGTCCAGGACCGTACGGGCCCCGATGTGTGCGCCGGCGCCGATCAGGCTGTCGCGGATCCGGGCGCCCGGCTCGATGACCGCGTCTTCGAGGACGGCGCTGCCGTCGATCTCCGCGCCGGCGCCGATGACGGTGCGCGGGCCGACGACGGTGCCGCCGGTGAGCTTGGCGTCGGTGGCGACCTCGGCGGTCTCCAGGATCAGGCGGTCGCCGCAGCGGCCGGGCACCGCCGGGGACGGGGCGCGGCCGAGGACCAGGTCGGCGGAGCCGCGGACGAATGCCTGCGGGGTGCCGAGATCGAGCCAGTAGGTGGAGTCGACCATGCCCTGGAGGTGGGCGCCGTCGGCGAGCAGGCCGGGGAAGGTCTCGCGTTCCACGGAGACCGGGCGGCCGGCCGGGATGGTGTCGATGACCGACCGGTTGAAGACGTAGGCACCGGCGTTGATCTGGTCGGTGACGATCTCCTCGGGGGTCTGCGGCTTCTCCAGGAAGGCGGTGACCCGGCCGGTGTCGTCGGTGGGCACCAGGCCGAAGGCGCGCGGGTCCTCGACCCGGGTGAGGTGCAGGGAGACATCGGCGCCGGAGGTGCGGTGGGTGCCGACGAGGGCGGCGATGTCCAGGCCGGTGAGGATGTCGCCGTTGAAGATCAGCACCGGGTCGTCGGGGGCGGAGTGCAGCCGCGAGGCGACATTGCGGATGGCGCCGCCGGTGCCCAGCGGCTCCTCTTCGGTGACGTACTCCAGGTGCAGGCCGAGCGCCGATCCGTCGCCGAAATACGGCTCGAAGACCTCGGCGAGGTAGGAGGTGGCGAGGACGATGTGCTCGATGCCGGCCGCCCGGGCGCGGGCCAGTTGGTGGGTGAGGAACGGCACGCCCGCCGCCGGGACCATGGGCTTGGGCGTATGCACCGTCAGCGGGCGCAGCCGGGTGCCCTTGCCGCCGACCAGGAGGATCGCTTCAGTCACCTTGTCTTCTCTGCTTCCTGCTGGGGTCGGCCGATCGGCGGACCAGTGTAGGCAGACGGGCGCCCGGGCGGCCCGGTGGTGGGGCGCTCCCGTGCCGTTCAGGCCACGGGGGTTCACGGGCCGGGAGGGCGGACGTCGTGGCAGCTAGGACGAGCGGGGCGCGGGAACGGTTGAGTGGTCCCCGCAGCCTGCACCGTGACAGACCCGCGCAAACCCGGAAGATGCCGAAAGCGCTGAAAGCGCCGAAGGTGTCGCCGTGCCCGGCCGGTGGCGGCTCAGCGGCCCCGGCCGCCCGTGGCGCCACTGGCCAGCCCGGACTGCGCAACGGCCCCGGCCGCCGGTGGCGGCTCAGCGGCCCTGGAGGGTGGCCGCGGCGCGGCGGGTGGCGGCGAGCTTGCTGTAGAGGTGTTCGCCGGGGCAGTCGGTGGTGAAGCCGTCCCGGTGGCCGGAAATGACGTGCAGCGGGACCTTGGTGCCCTTGGGGAAGCGGTTGCCGCCGCCGGACAGCAGCTGGGTGGTGGCGCGCGGGTCGACGCTGTGGAGCCCGAGCTTCCAGGCCGTCAGACGGGCGATGGCCTCGACGGCGGGCTGGGGCGGCTCGTCGTCGGTGAAGGTGCCGAGGACGGCGATTCCGGTGCTGTCGGTGTTGAAGCCGAGGGTGTGGGCACCCATGACGGGTTTGGCGACGCCGCCCGCGCGGCCCTCGTAGACCGTTCCGCACCTGTCGATGAGGAAGTTGTAGCCGATGTCCCGCCAGTGGTTGCTCTTGACGTGGAAGCGGTACATGGCGCGGATCAGCGAAGGGGCCTCGGCGCAGTCGTAGTTGTTGCCCGAGCCGCTGTGGTGGACGAAGGCGGCGCGGACGGTACGGGTGTAGGTGAATGCCTTCTCGCGCAGCTGCTCGTCGGCGCCCCAGCCGGCCCGGGTGACGATCCGTGGGCGCGGCCCGACGAAGGTGTGGCTCGGCGGCGCCCCGTCCACCGCGGCGATGTCGGCCTGGGAGGCGGCCTGGTCGAGGGCCGGGATCTCGGTGGCGCCGAGCGGGGCGAGCTTGGTGTTGGCGGCGGAGGCGGCGGTGGCCTCGGGGGTGAGCGGGGCCGGGGGGTCGGCGTGCGCGCCGCGGACGGCGCGCGGGGGCCGGCCGGGGTCGACGAGTTCCAGCCGCAGCCCGCCCGGGAGGGTGGCCCGGGCGCGGTGGCGGGCCTCGGGGGTGATGCGCAGTTGGACGGCGTCGGAGTCACCGACCCACAGCGGTGCGGTGCTGCCGCGTACGTCGCTGTCGCGCCGCTCGGCGGAACCGGGGTCGGGGGCGTCGTCGTTGTGGACCTGGACGTCCTGCCAGCCGGACCAGTCGCCGCTGCCGGTGGCGCGGGTGCGGACCTGGACCCGGCCCCGCAGCTCGGCGGCGGCGTCGTCCCAGACGACTCCGAGGAGCGAGAACGGCCGTACGGTGCGGGCCGGCAGGCCGAGCGACTGGGGCGTGGGCGCCGGGGTGGCGTCCCGGGCGTCGGGGCGCGGGGCGGGTGCGCCGAGCGCCGCCACCGGCAGGGACTGGGTGCTGCCCGGCAGTTCACCGGAGCGGGCGGGGCGCGGCGCGGCGGCGGGGGCGGCGCTCGCACCGGCCGCCGGCACGAGGGGCAGCGCGAGGGCGGCGGTGCACACGGCTCCGAGACAGGTCGCAAGGAAGGGGCGCATGGTCAAAATCCTGGACATGGCCGGGCTGAACGCGCCAACGGTGACCTGACGGGGCATCGGCCGATCCGGTGGCGTGGGCGCGCCGGGCCCGACCCGCCGTCAGCCGCCGCCGCGCGTACCCTGGCCGCGATGAACGCCACCGATCGCACCCCCGCCGACCTGCTGAGTTCCGCGCTCGCCGCGGACCCGGCCCGCCCGCTGGTGACCTTCTACGACGACGCCACCGGCGAGCGCGTGGAACTGTCCGTCGCGACCTTCGCCAATTGGGTGGCCAAGACCGCCAACTACCTCCAGGGCGATCTGGCCGCCGAGCCCGGTGACCGGCTCGCGCTGCTGCTGCCCGCGCACTGGCAGACCGCCGTCTGGCTGCTGGCCTGTTCGTCCGTGGGCGTGCTGGCGGAGGTGGACGGCGATCCGGCCGCCGCCGATCTCGTGGTCGCCGGGCCGGACCGGCTGGAGGCGGCGCTCGCCTGCTCCGGGGAGCGGGTGGCGCTGGCGCTGCGCCCGCTGGGCGGCCGTTTCCCGCAGCCGCCGGCGGGCTTCGCGGACTACGCCGTCGAGGTGCCGGGCCAGGGTGACCGGTTCGCGCCGTTCGCTCCGGTGGACGCGGGGGCCGCGGCGCTGGTCGTCGGCGGCGAGGAGCTGACCGGGGCCGGCACCGTGGCACGCGCGCTGGCGGACGCCGAAGCGGCCGGGCTGCCGGAGGCGCCCCGGGTGCTGTCGGGGCTGGGCTACGACACCTGGCAGGGCCTGTCGTACGGGCTGTACGCGCCGCTGGCGACCGGCGGCTCCGTGGTGCTGTGCCGCCACCTGGACCGGCTGGGCGCCGAGGCCGCCGCCGACCGGGAGAACAGCGAGAAGATCACGTTCCGGGCGCCGCTGCCGCACTGAGGAAGCGGACCTCCCCCGTCCGGCCGACCGGACGCGCCCCGGGCGGGCCGGTACGTCCGTTTCAGGCCAGGATCTTGAGTACGTACAACCCTGCGCGGGTTTCGTCCGTCTCTTGTTCCGTCCGAGCCTGCGTGCGGGCGCGACGCCGACTCCGTGAGGGATGGACGCACAGGTGACCGAGACCCCCGAGCCCCCCAGGTTCGCCGGCTGGGCCGCGCGCCCGGCCGGGGGCCGGGGAGCGGACGGGCCGGGGCCGCCGCGCATCCCGCCGTACCGGTGGCGCCGCCGGCTCGCGCTGGGGATCGCCGGTTTCGTGCTGGCCGGGGCCGGTACCGGCTGGGCGGTGTACGCCAAGCTCAACGGCAATATCCACACCGACAGCGCCACCGAGCGGGAGCTGCGGAAGTGGGAGTCCGAGCGGCCGCCGGCGGGCCCGCCGAACGCCGGGAACGTGCTGCTGATCGGCTCCGACAGCCGTACCGGCGGCAACGTCCGGTACGGCCACAGCCGCGGCCAGCGCTCGGACACCACGATGCTGCTGCATCTCGCGGCGGACCGGCAGAGCTCCACCGCGGTGAGCATCCCGCGCGATCTGATGGTCGAGCTGCCGCACTGCAAGCGCCCGAACGGCACGGAGACCGGCCCGGCGCCGGCCCCGTTCAACGAGGCGTTCGCGGCGGGCGGCCCGGCCTGCACGATCCGTACGGTCGAGAAGCTGACCGGGATCCGTATCGACCACTACTTGATCATCGACTTCGTCGGCTTCACGAAGATGGTGGACGCGGTGGACGGTGTGGAGGTCTGTCTGCCGCGGCCGGTGCACGATCCCGAGGCCCATCTGAGCCTGTCCGCCGGCCGGCAGACCCTGCACGGTGAGGACGCGCTCGGTTACGTACGGGCACGAAAGAGTCTGGGGAACGGCAGCGATACCCAGCGCATGGAGAGGCAACAGCGATTTCTTGGCGCACTCGTGAAGAAAGTGCAGAGCAATGGTGTCCTGCTCAATCCGACCCGGCTGTATCCGGTGCTGGATGCCGCGACGAGTTCACTGACCACGGACAGCGGGCTGGCTTCCCTGAGGGGGCTGTACGAATTGGTGCGCAGCACCCGCCGCATTCCTACCGACCGGGTGCAGTTCATGACCGTGCCGCGGCAGGAGTACCACCTGGACCCCAATCGCGATGAGCTGCGGCAGCCGGACGCCGGGCGGCTCTTCGCGCGGCTGCACGGGGATCTTCCGGTGACCGTGACGCCCCCGAAGGACGCCGGGGAGGAACCGGTCCGCACCGGAAACGGATCGTCGGACGACCGGCCGGACGCACCGTCCGGGCCGGCCCCGAGTTCGGGTCCGGCGTTTCCCGGGACGACGGCGGAACACGGGGTCTGCGAATAAAGAGGCCGCAAAACAAGTAGACGACTCGAATGGATTGGGCGGATTGCCCAGTTGTAGGTAAGTGGAATTTGTCACGAGCGTCGCGGGGCGCTGAACTGGGCGGATAGTGTGAGCGATCCGGTCGCTCGACCAAGCCGACCGATGAACCAGCAATCTCGATCGACCTACCGAGCGCCTTGAGGGGATGGCGCCGCGTGGCACCGACGGAGGACTCAAGGCACCGTGGACGCGCAAGGCCGTGGGCGAGCGGGCGACAACAACGTCGATCCCGCCGATCAGTGGGTGTTCGATCCGGACACCGGCAACTACGAACTGCGGCTTGACCCTGGTCAAGCCGCCGCTCGGCCCTCCGACCGCACTGCGGCCGGCAGACGCGCCGCCCGTAAGCGGGACGCCGAGGTCGGCGACACCGACACCCGGCCGCTGCCGACCCAGCGCGGCCGGCGGGACGGGAGCACCCCGGACGGAGACGGCGAGCGTCCGGCCGGCGGCCGGGCGGCGCGCCGTGCTGCCGCCGCCCGTACGGCGACAGCCACGGCGGCGGAGGCGGGCCCGGCGGGCCGCCGGAAGCGCAAGCCGAAGAAGTCGGGGAAGAAGCGGGCGCTGCACTGGACCGCCGGTGTGGTGGGCTTCGTCCTCGTCGCCGGCTGCGGCGCCGCGTACTACATCTACCAAGAGCTGGACGGCAACATCTCCAAGGTCGATGTCGGCGTGGAGAACGACGCGGTGTCCGACGGCCCGGTGAACCTCCTGATCATCGGCACCGACTCCCGCTCCGGGAAGGGCAACGGGGGCTACGGCGACGCCGGCAGCGTCGGGCACGCGGACACCACGATCCTGATGCACATCTCCAAGGACCGGACGAACGCCACCGCGCTGAGCATCCCGCGCGACATGATCACCGACATCCCCAACTGCCCCACGAAGCAGAAGGACGGGTCGACGAAGAACATCCCCGGCGAGCAGGGGGTGCGCTTCAACACCAGCCTGGGCCAGGAGAGCCGGGACCCCGGCTGCACCTGGCGCACCGTCGAGAAGATGACCGGGCTGAAGATCAACCACTTCATGATGGCCGACTTCAACGCGGTCAAGGAGCTGTCCAACGCGGTGGACGGCGTCGAGGTGTGCGCGGGCAAGGACATCAACGACCCCAAGTCGCACCTGAAGTTGAAGGCCGGCCGGCACATCGTCAAGGGCGAGCAGGCGCTGGCGTTCGTCCGTACCCGGCACACCGTCGGCTTCGGCAGCGACCTCAGCCGGATCGAGCTTCAGCAGCAGTTCCTCAGCTCGCTGATCCGCAAGCTGAAGTCCAGCGCCTTCAGCAGCCCCACCAAGCTCCTCCAGGTCAGCCAGGCGGCGACCAAGGCGCTGACCGTCGACACCGGGATCGGCACCGCGAGCAAGCTGCTGGACTTCGGCACCGATCTGAAGAAGGTCGACATCGACAAGGTCACCTTCGCCACCGTGCCGGTGCTGGACAACCCCAAGGACCCGGCCACCGTCATCATGGACAAGGCCAAGGCGGACCCGCTGTTCGCGATGGTGCGGGCGGACCACACCCTGGCCAAGGGCAAGAAGGGCAAGGGCAAGAAGTCCGGCCCGGTCAAGAAGGCCCCGCCCGAGGCGGTACGCGTCGATGTCACCAACGGCGGCGGACCGATCGGCTCGGCCCAGGAGACCGTGGACTGGCTTCAGAACACCAAGTCCGCCAAGCTCTCCACCAACGCCGGCAACGCGCCGTCGAAGCTGTCCGCCACCCGCCTCGAATACGCGCCCAACCAGGCCGACCAGGCCGCCACTCTGGCCGACTGGATGGGGCTGCCCAAGAGCGCGCTGAAGAAGTCCGGGCAGAACGCCGGTGACCGCCAGCCGATGAAGCTGGTCCTCGGCAAGGACTTCAAGGCGCCGGGTTCACCGATCGAGGCACCGACCGAAACCCCGGACGGGGTGCAGAACGTCAATGCAGATGACAAGAACATCTGCGCAAAGTGAATTGAGCGGGATCCGGCCGCCCCGCCGAGGCGCCGAGCGCACGACTGACAACGGGGAGAGGGCCGAATGGGGCAGAGCAGTGTGCGTGGGGACCGGTCGCGTCGGAGACGCCGGCCGGAAGCGGCGGAGCCGGTCCGGGACGACGGTGTCTATGAGGACCAGGGGCTGCCCCCGGACGCACCCGGCTGGACGCCGCCCGAAGGCGGTGCCGTCGCCGCCGCGGACGGGGACGGGGACGTGCCCGCCGACGGCGGCGGGCACCGCCGAGGGGGGCAGCCGCGCCGCAAGGGCCGCAAGGTGCTGCGGTGGACCGCCCTCACCCTCGCCGTCCTGATAGTGGGCGGCGCGGGTGCCGGGTACTGGTACTACGAGCACCTCAACGCCAACCTCCGCAAGGCGCCGAGGTCCCTGGGCGGGGACGGCCTGAAGAAACCGGACCCCAACGCCTTCGGACAGAGCCCGCTGAACATCCTGCTGCTGGGCTCCGACGGCCGGAACAACGCCAAGAACATCGAGCTCGGCGGCGCCCGCCAGGACGCGGACCGCAAGCCGCTCGCCGATGTGCAGATGCTGCTGCACGTCTCGGCGGACCGCAGCAACATGTCGGTGATATCCATCCCGCGGGACACCCGGGTGACGATCCCCCGGTGCACGGACCCGAAGACCCACGAGGTCTTTCCGCAGACCTCCGCGGCCATCAACCAGTCGCTCCAGCACGGCGGTCCGGGCTGCACCCTCGCCACCTGGCAGGAGCTGACCGGCATCTACATCGACCACTTCATGATGGTCGACTTCTCCGGCGTGGTGGACATGGCGGACGCCATCGGCGGCGTCCCGGTCTGCGTCGACGGGAACGTCTACTCGCACGACAGCAAGGGGCACGGCAGCGGGCTGAAGCTCACCAAGGGCACCCACTCCGTCAAGGGCGTCCAGGCGCTCCAGTGGCTGCGCACCCGTTACGGCTTCGAGGACAACACCGACATCGGCCGGGCCAAGGCCCAGCACATGTACATGAACTCGATGGTCCGTCAGCTGAAGAAGGACGCCAAGCTCACCAACCCCGGGGAGCTGCGCGATCTGGCGGAGGCGGCGACCAACGCGCTGACCGTCGACGACGGTCTCGACACCGTCAAGAAGCTCTACGACCTCGGCGGCGATCTCAGCCGGGTGCCGACCAAGCGCATCACGATGGTCACCATGCCCTGGCAGTACGGCCCCGGCGAGTCGTATGTCATGCCCAAGCCCGGCGACGCGGAGGCGACCTTCGGGCTGCTGCGCAACGACACCGCGCTGGACGGCAAGGACAAGAAGAAGAAGGCCACCCCGGCCCCCAAGGCGTCAACTCCCAAGGACCAGCTGAAGGTTGTCGTGCAGAACGGCACCAACAGCACGGTGAACGGCCCGGTCTCCGGCCGCGCGTCGGCCGTCCAGCAGCAGCTGTCCGGGCTGGGCTACACCGCGGCCGGCACCGACTCCGCGCTCACCACCCAGGCCGACACCACGATCACGTACCGGGACAAGGCGCAGCGGGGCGACGCCCTGGCGCTGGCGAAGGCGCTCGGACTGCCCAAGGACGCGGTCCGGGAGTCGAGTTCGGCCACCGGGATGCGGCTGGTGGTCGGCAACGACTGGCGTACCGGCCCGTCGTACCCGGAGCAGCCGGGCGACGAGAAGGACGCGGACAAGGCCCCGGACAGCGCGGACGCGCTCAACGGTGAGGACACCAAGGCTTGTATGAAGGTGAATCCGTCGTACAGCTTCTAGCGCGTACGCCTTCTAGGCGGGGCCCGGGGTTGCCGCTACCAGGCCGGGGGCCGGGCCTGCCTCGGCCGGCGTTGCGCTGCGGCGCCCCTGTGTTTTTTTCCCCGCCGCCCCCCCTTCGGGGGGTGGGCGGGTGTAGAGGGCAGGGCCTCGCGCGCCGGCCCCGCGAAGGAGCCGGCGGTGACCCGTCTACTCGGCGTCCGCCGCCGGGGTCATGACCGCCGGGCGGCGGCTGGCGATGACCTTCTTGGCGAGTGAGCGGGGGCTGGTCAGGAAGCCCGCGCCCCAGGCCATGTGCATGGTCGCCAGGGCCACCGGGATCTGGACGCGGGCCTTGAGCGACAGCCCCTTGCCGGCCGGCACCGAGCCCGCGGTGATGGCGGCGAGGTAGCCGGCCGGGACGACCAGGCCCCAGGGGGTGACGGCGGCGCCGACCACCAGGCCCGCCGCGATGGCGCACACCGCGGCCGGCGGCGCGAGATAGCGCAGATTGATCGAACCGGCGTGGTAGCGGGCGACGACATGGCGCCACTTGCCGTAGTCCTTGTACTGCTTGGCCAGCGCCTTGACGCTCGGCCGCGGGCGGTACTGGACCTTCAGCTCGGGCGAGAACCAGATCGCCCCGCCGGCCTCCCGGATCCGGAAGTTCAGCTCCCAGTCCTGGGCGCGGATGAACTCCTCGTTGTAGCCGCCCTGCTGCTCCAGTGCCTCGCGGCGGAAGACGCCGAGGTAGACGGTCTCGGCGGGACCGGCCTGCCCGCCCGTGTGGAAGGCGGCGTTGCCCACCCCGATCTTGGAGGTCATCGCCGCGGCGACCGCGTCCTCCCAGGCGTTCTCGCCCTCGGCGTGCATGATGCCGCCGACGTTCGCGGCGCCGGTCTCCTCCAGGAGGCGCACGGCGGTGGCGATGTAATTCGGCGAGAGCATGCCGTGGCCGTCGACGCGGACCACGATCGGGTGCCGGGACGCCTTGATCGCGGCGTTCAGCGCGGCGGGGGTGCGGCCGGTGGGGTTGGGCACCGTGTGCACCCGGGCGTCCTCGGCGACGAGCTCGGCGGCGATCTCGTCCGTACGGTCCGCGGACGGGCCGAGGGCGATCACCACCTCCATCTCACCGGCGTACTCCTGCTCCAGGATGTGCCGGACCGAATTGCGCAGGTGACGTTCCTCATTGAGCACCGGCATGATCACGGAGACGGCCGGGGGCTGCTGCTGCGGCATGGTTCCTCGGGGGTACGGCCCGCGGCGGAGCCGCCAGCGACGGCAGCGCCCGCCGGGAGACTGCAGAATCGCGCCCACGTTACCGCGAATGGGGGACGCCCTCGGACGCAGCCGGGTGGCCGGATGCCGGACGCCCGGCGTGTGGTGCTTTGCAGCCGATCATATGGACCTACGGTGTCCTCGTCCGATTGATCCCGGCTTGCCCGCTCCCCTGCTGCCCCGTCCCCGTGCCGCCCCGCTCCCCGCCGGGCCCCGACCACGCCGTCCAGCCGCGGAGGTGTCCCCCGTGACCGCGCCGTTCCGCTCCCCCCGTCCGGCCCGGCGCCGGGCCGCCCGGCCCGGTACGCGCCGGCGTCCGCCGGGCCCGCGCTGGGGGCTGCGGATCGGCGCCGTCGTGTCCGTGCTGCTGCTGGCCGCGAGCGGCGTCGGGCACGCCGTGGTCACCGGGGTGGAGAGCGGCATCGGCCGGGTGGACGCCTTCACCGGCATGAGCAACCGGCCCGGGGGCGGCGACGGGCTGAACTTCCTGGTCGTGGGCACGGACGGGCGCGACCGGCTCAGCGCCGCGGAGAAGCAGAAGTACCACCTGGGCGGGGCGCCCTGTCACTGCACCGACACCCTGATGCTGGTGCACCTCTCCGCCGACCGGGACCGCGCCAGCGTGATCAGCCTGCCCCGCGACTCCTACGCCGAGGTCCCCGCCCATACGGACGCCGTCACCGGCCGGCAGCGCGCCAAGCACCCCATCAAGCTGAACGCGGCCTACGCCGAGGGCGGCCCCAGCCTCACCGTGCGGACCGTCGAGCACATGACGGGGGTGCATATCGACCACTACCTGGAGGTCGACTTCACCAGCTTCATGCGCAGCGTGGACGCGGTCGGCGGGGTGGAGATCTGCACCGTACGGCCGCTGCGCGACAGCTTCACGGGGCTGGATCTGCCGGTCGGCAAGTCGCGGCTCAACGGCGGCCAGGCGCTCCAGTACGTGCGCTCACGGCATGTCGACGGCTCCGCCGACCTCGGCCGGATGCAGCGCCAGCAGCGCTTCCTGGCCGCTCTCATCCACAAGATCACCTCCTCCGGAGTGCTGATGAACCCCATCCGCTTCAGGGATGTCGCCGACACGATGCTCCGGTCCGTACGGGCCGATTCGGGCTTCGGGGCCGGCGACCTGGTCGACCTCGGGCAGGCGATGCGCGGTTTCACCCCGTCGTCCTCGGAGTTCACGTCCGTGCCGCTGGGCGATGTGGCCCAGCCCGTGCCGGGGGTCGGCTCGACCGTGCGCTGGGACCCGGTGCAGGCGCCGAAGCTGTTCCGGGCGATCCGCGAGGACCAGCCGATCACGGTGCCCCGGGACCGGGAGGAGCCGCGGGCCAGGGTCGTGGACATCCCGCCGGGCCAGGTCCAGGTGCGGGTCGACAACGGCAGCGACCGGACCGGGCTCGCCGCCACGGTGGCGAAGGAGCTGCACGCCACCGGCTTCGCCACCACCGGCGTCCCCGGCAACTCCGCCCACGGCAAGGTGCCCCGGACGGTCATCGTCTACGACCCGCGCTGGGACCGCTCGGCCCGCTCGCTGGCCGCCGCGCTGCCGGGCGCACAGCTGCGGCCGGCGGCCGGGCGGGGCCCGGTGATGCAGGTGACGGCCGGCCAGGGCCAGGGGGCGGTGCAGCGGGTACGGGCCGAGGAGCCGCCGCAGAAGCCGGGCCGGATCTCGGCGATCACCGGGGACGAGGCAGTGTGCCCATGAGTGAGCGGAGCGAGCTCATTATCAAAGGGTGCGTGCCTCGCGAATGCGAGGCCGAGCGAAGCGAGGGTTCGGCATGAGCGTTCCCGCGCCCCGTCGTACCGCGCCCCGGCCGCCCGTGCGTCGTCCGGAGGCCCGCTGCCGTGCGCGCCGGGTCACGGTGGCCGTCGCCGCGCTGTGTCTGGTCGCGGCCACCGCCGCCGCGGCGCCGCCGGCGCCTCCCGCGCCGACCGGCTGCGGGGAGCTGGTGCGCGGCCGGCTGTGTCTCCAGGGGCCGGTGGGGGCCGACGGGATGTACACCGCGACCTACCGGCGGAACGGGGCGGCGGCCGGTCTCGACGAGATCGCCGTGCGGCTCGGCTACCAGCGCAAGAACGACCGGATCACCGCCTTCCCCGGCTGGTTCGGCACCCGGCGGAC
Organism: Streptomyces sp. NPDC127097; assembly: GCF_042724075.1. Classification (NCBI taxonomy): domain Bacteria; kingdom Bacillati; phylum Actinomycetota; class Actinomycetes; order Kitasatosporales; family Streptomycetaceae; genus Streptomyces; species Streptomyces sp. NPDC127097. Next base: position 38,476 of record NZ_JBHXFI010000053.1, read on the forward strand.
CCAGGGCGGCGCGGTCGGGCTGAGCGGCCGGGTGGAGATGCTCGCGGAGGAGTGCATCCGGGGCGTCATGGAGCGGGGAGAGACGCTCTACGTCACCAAATGGACCTGCGATTGATGCCCGTGATGCCTGAGATGCGCGAGACGCACGAGATGTATGCCATGTACGGGATTTCCTGAAAGGGGCGCACTGTGTGGCAGGTTGTGCTGGGTATCACCCCCACCACGGTGACGCTCTTCCTGGTCCTGGCGCTGGCCGTGGCGGTGGCGTTCGCCCTGTGGACGGCGCTCGCCCCCGACAGCGGCGCACCGCGCAGCGCGGCCCGTGCGCTGCTGGCGGGCTGGCTGCTGCTGTTCCTGCTGGCGACGCTCGCGCCGAGCCAGCCGATCGGCTCCGGGGACGCGACGGTGTGGTGGCGGCCCGGTGAGGGGCTGTTCGATCTGGGCGCCCAGCTGGAGCCCGGGGAGCTGGCGATGCTGGTGCGGCGGCAGATCGCCAACGCCGCGCTGTTCGTGCCCGCACCGCTGCTGCTGCGGTTCGCCGCGCCGCGCACGTCGGCCGCCGGGGCGTTCCTGCTGGGCGTGGGGCTGTGCCTGGTCGTCGAGACGGCGCAGCTGCTGATGCGGGCGGGGCGGATCGCCGATGTCGACGATGTGATCTGCGCGGCGGCCGGCACCGTCATCGGTACGGGGCTGGCGCTGGCGGGGCAGCTCGGGGTCGCCGCTATGCGTCGTCGATGCCTTCCGCGGCGCGCCGTTCGCGCAGCTCCATGATCGCGCGCCGGCGGGCGAGGCGGTGCGTCCGGCGGATCTGCGCCTCCTGGTAGCGGCGCTTGTCACGCTCGGTCTCGGGGAGCACCGGCGGCACCCGGCGCGGCTTGCCCTGTTCGTCGACGGCGGCGAAGACGAGGTAGGCGGAGCCGACCTGCTGGGCCGGGCTGGATTCGTTCCAGCGCTCGGCCAGGACCCGTACGCCGACCTCCATCGAGGAGCGGCCGGTCCAGTTGACCTGGGCGCGTACATGCACGAGGTCGCCGATCCGGACCGGTTCGAGGAAGGCCATCTCGTCCATGGAGGCGGTCACGGCCGGCCCGCCGGAGTGGCGGCCGGCCACCGCGCCCGCCGCATCGTCGACGAGCTTCATGATCACGCCGCCGTGCACCGTTCCCAGGAGGTTCGTGTCGCCGGCCGTCATGATGTGGCTGAGCGTGATGCGGGACACGGAAGTGGGCTTGCCCACCACCTCGTCCTCGGGATTGTCGGTGACGAGTTCGGTCATGGAGCCAGCCTAAGCGTCGCCCGTACGGCCCCGCCCCGCCCCCGTCGTGAGACTGGTCTCGCCATCTGCGCAGGTCCGTGACACAGGTCTCATGGCCACCGCCGGAAACCATCCGGAATGGTTGCTTCCATTAGTGCAGGTCGGAATGGTCATGGCCGCTTCTGGTATGCGGCGGAAGGCCGCCGTAGCTTTGCATCAGCTCTGCAACAGCACTGGCCCGATCCGGCACCCGCCCTATGGAGCACCCCCCTTCGGCGTGCACACTTCCCCGTATGAATGAGTGGCCCAACGGGTGGTCCGGCGACCAGAGCGGCAACCGGTACGGATACGGCAGCGGCAGTGCCGAGCCGGAGGGTGCGCGCGCCATGCCCCAGGTGCGGCGCGGCGCAGGCCCCGGCTATCAGGGGCACGAGCCTCCGATGCCGGCCTCGATGTCCCCGCGCAGGGGCGCGACCGTGCCGCCGCAGCAGTCCCAGGGCTACGACGATTCCTACGACGACGGCTACAACACCGGCCAGGTCTACGGCGGTGGCCGCGGCGGCGGTGCCGGCTACGACGACTACGGCGCGGCCGGCCGCGGCCGGCCGCGCCCCCGCTGGGGCAAGCGCATCAAGTGGACGGTCATCACTCTGGTCGCGGTGCTGGCGGTCACCTCGGTCGCCACCTACTTCTGGGCCGACGGCAAACTCCGCCGCAAGGTCGACCTGAGCAAGGTCATCGACCGGCCGGAGACCGGCGACGGCACGAACTACCTGATCGTCGGCTCGGACAGCCGCGAGGGCATGACCGCCGAGCAGAAGCGCAAGCTGCACACCGGCTCCGCCGAGGGCAAGCGCACCGACTCGATGATGATCCTGCACGACGGCAGCAACGGCCCGACGCTGATATCCCTGCCGCGCGACTCGGACGTGGAGATACCCACCTACATCGGCTCGGACTCCGGCAAGAAGTACCCGGGCACCGGACGGCACACCAAGCTCAACGCGGCCTACGCCGAGGACGGCCCGGAGCTGCTGGTGCGCACCGTCGAGTACAACACCAAGCTGCACATCGACCACTACGTCGAGATCGGCTTCGCCGGCTTCGCCAACATCGTGGACGCCATCGGCGGGGTCGAGATGGACCTCCCCAAGGCGATCAAGGACAAGGACTCCGGCGCCGACTTCCCGGCCGGCAAGCAGACCCTCAACGGCCAGCAGGCGCTCGCCTACGTCCGCACCCGGCACGCCTTCGCCCAGCAGGACCTGGACCGGACGAAGAACCAGCAGAAGTTCCTGGCGACGCTGGCGAGCCAGACCGCCACCCCCGCCACGGTCCTGAACCCCTTCAAGCTCTACCCGACGATGAGCGCCGGCCTGGACACGCTCGTCGTCGACAAGGACATGAGCCTGTGGAGCCTGGGTGAGATGTTCTTCGCGATGAAGGGCGTCACCGGCGGCGAGGGCAAGTCCATGAACATGCCGGTCTCCGGCAGCAACGGCGGCAACCTGGTCTGGGACAAGGCCAAGCTCCGCCAGCTGGTGCAGCAGCTCAACAACGACGAGAAGGTCACCGTCAGCGGCAACTGACCGCGGAGACTGCGGAGACTGCGGAGACAAAGAGGCCCCGGACCGCCGCTGCGGTCCGGGGCCCTCTGCTGGTCCCTGCGCCTACTGCGGCAGGTTGCGCGCCATCACGATCCGCTGGACCTGGTTGGTGCCCTCGTAGATCTGGGTGATCTTGGCGTCCCGCATCATCCGCTCGACCGGGTAGTCACGGGTGTAGCCGTAGCCGCCGAGCAGCTGGACGGCGTCCGTGGTGATCTCCATGGCCGCGTCCGAGGCGTAGCACTTGGCCGCCGCGCCGAAGAACGTCAGGTCCTCGCCCTTGCCGCCGGCCGATATCCGCTCGGAGCGGGCGGCCGCGGCGTAGGTCAGCTGGCGGGCCGCCTCCACCTTCATGGCCATGTCGGCGAGCATGAACTGCACGCCCTGGAAGTCGCCGATCGGCTTGCCGAACTGCTTGCGCTCCTGGACGTAGCCCTTGGCGTAGTCCAGGGCGCCCTGGGCGATACCGAGCGCCTGGGCCGCGATGGTGATGCGGGTGTGGTCCAGGGTCTTCATGGCGGTGGCGAAGCCGGTGCCCTCCGCGCCGATCATGCGGTCGGCGGGGATCCGGACGTTGTCCAGGTAGACCTCGCGGGTCGGCGAGCCCTTGATGCCGAGCTTCTTCTCCGGGGCGCCGAAGGAGACCCCCTCGTCACCCTTCTCGACGACGAAGGCCGAGATGCCCTTGGAACGCTTCTCCGGGTCGGTGACGGCCATCACCGTGTAGTACTCGCTGACGCCGGCGTTGGTGATCCAGCGCTTGACGCCGTTGAGGATGTAGTGGTCGCCGTCGCGGACGGCCTTGGTCTTCATCCCCGCCGCGTCCGAGCCGGCGTCCGGCTCGCTCAGGCAGTACGAGAACATCGCGTCGCCCTTGGCCAGCGGGCCCAGGTACTTCGCCTTCAGCTCCTCGGAGCCGGAGAGGATCACCGGCAGCGAGCCGAGCTTGTTGACCGCCGGGATGAGGGAGGACGACGCACAGACGCGGGCGACCTCCTCGATGACGATGACGGTCGCCAGCGCGTCGGCGCCGGCCCCGCCGTATGCCTCCGGTACGTGGACGGCGTGCAGGTCGTTGGCGACCAGCGCGTCGAGCGCCTCCTGCGGGAAGCGGGCCTCCTCGTCCACCGCGGCGGCGAACGGCGCGATCTTCGCCTCGGCGAGCGAGCGCACCGACTCGCGGAGCATGTCGTGCTCCTCGGATGGCCGGTACAGATCGAAATCAGCGGTTCCCGCCAAGGTTTCTCACTCCCCTGTGAGCTGACTGCCAGTGCTAACTACCGTTAAGTAACCCAATTACCTCTCCGGATTCTAGGCGCCGATCCCGGGCCGCGGATACGTGAGGTTGCCGACAGTTACCCACGCGGCCCGGAAGCGGCTGGAGTAGGCCATTCCCCTCCCGACTATGCTCGGTCAGCGCCGTTTTCCCCAGTCCCTCCCGTCACCCGACCACCGCCCCTCAACGCCGGCGCTACGCGCCGCACCCTCCCTCCCGTCGCCCGACCACCGCCCCTCAACGCCGGCGCTGCGCGCCGCACCCCTTATTTGGAGCTTCCATGCCCCTCAAGATCACCGTGATCGGCACCGGCTACCTCGGCGCCACCCACGCCGCGGCCATGGCCGAGCTGGGCTTCGAGGTGCTGGGGCTCGATGTGGTCCCCGAGAAGATCGAGATGCTTCAGCGGGGCGAGGTCCCGATGTACGAGCCCGGTCTGGAGGATCTGCTGCGCCGCCATGTCGCCGGGATCGAGGGGTCGACCGGCCGGCTGCGCTTCACCACCTCCTTCGAGGAGGCCGGCGCCTTCGGCGATGTGCACTTCGTCTGCGTGAACACCCCGCAGAAGCACGGTGAGTACGCCTGCGACATGAGCTACGTGGACAGCGCCTTCGACGCGCTGGCGCCGCATCTGACCCGGCCCACGCTGGTGGTCGGCAAGTCCACGGTGCCGGTGGGCAGCGCGGCGCGGCTCGCCGCGCGGCTGGCCGCGGCCGCCCCCGCGGGCGAGGCCGCCGAGCTGGCCTGGAACCCGGAGTTCCTGCGCGAGGGCCTCGCCGTCAAGGACACCCTGCACCCGGACCGGATCGTCGCCGGTGTGGCCGGCGAAAGGGCCGAGGAGCTGCTGCGGGAGGTGTACGCCAAGCCGATCGCCGAGGGCTCGCCGTTCATCGTCATGGACTACCCGACGTCCGAGCTGGTGAAGACCTCCGCCAACTCCTTCCTGGCGACCAAGATCTCCTTCATCAACGCTATGGCCGAGGTCTGCGAGGCGGCCGACGGCGATGTGGTGAAGCTGGCCGAGGCCATCGGGCACGACGACCGGATCGGCAAGAAGTTCCTCCGGGCCGGCATCGGCTTCGGCGGCGGCTGCCTGCCGAAGGACCTGCGGGCGTTCATGGCCCGCGCCGGTGAACTGGGCGCCGACCAGGCGCTGACCTTCCTCCGCGAGATCGACTCCATCAACATGCGGCGCCGCGGCCACATGGTCGAGCTGACCCGGGACGCGGTCGGCGGCGGCTTCCTCGGCAAGCGGGTCGCCGTACTGGGCGCGACCTTCAAGCCGGACTCGGACGACGTCCGCGACTCCCCCGCGCTCAATGTCGCCGGCCAGATCCACCTCCAGGGCGGCCAGGTGACGGTGTACGACCCGAAGGGCATGGAGAACGCCCGGCGGCTCTTCCCGACGCTGGCGTACGCGGACACCGCGCTGGAGGCGGTGCGCGGCGCGGATGTGGTGCTGCATCTGACGGAGTGGCGCGAATTCCGTGAGCTGGACCCGGCGGCCCTGGGCGAGGTGGTCGCCGAGCGCCGCATCCTGGACGGCCGGAACGCCCTGGACCCGGCGCTGTGGCGCAAGGCCGGCTGGACGTACCGCGCGCTGGGCCGCCCCCAGGCGTGAGCGGCCCCTACTCGGACTCCGCGCGCCGGGCGCGGTAGGTCCGCATCTTCGCCCGGCTGCCGCAGACCGCCATGGTGCACCAGCGGCTGCGGCCGGCCGGGCTCCGGTCGTAGAAGACCCAACGGCAGTCATGGGCCTCGCATGCCTTGAGCCGGGTCCAGGTACCGTCCGCGACCGCGGCCGCGATGCCCGCCGCGATCCGGGCGGTGAACTGCGCGGCGCCACCGAGCCCCGGCGCCGGACGCAGCGCGGCGCCACCGTCGGGAGACACCCCCAGGACGAGCGGCGCCGCGGCGAACAGCCGGTCCAGCGTCCGGGCCGTCCGCTCCGGCACCCCGGTGCCGGCGGTATGCGCCAGACACACCTCCCGGAGCGCCTCCCGCAGCTCCCGCAACTCCCCGAGTGCCGCCAACGCCCCGCGCCCCGGGGCGGGTTCGGGCACCCCGTGCTCACGCAGAAAGGCGCCGGGGCCGCCACCGTCGGCGGTCAGCGCGTCCGCGCCGGTCTCGATGTCGAGGGTGTTCACCAGATCCTGCACCCACCGCAGGGAATCCGGAGCTGTTCGGGATGCCACCCTTGCCACGTTACCGATACTCGGCAATCATGCGGTAACGAAGTTACCGGTTGAGTGGATGAGGAGGTAACGCCATGAGTCTGATCAAGCTCGGCGTCGTCGCACTGGACTGCCCCGACCACCGGGCGCTCGCCAACTTCTACGCGGAGGTACTCGACTGGCAGGTGACGGGAGGCGACGACGACTGGATCGAAATCGCCGGCCCCACCGGCCGCACCCTCGCCTTCCAGCAGGTACCGGAGGCGGACTACCGTCCGCCGCAGTGGCCGGGCCAGGAGATCCCCCAGCAACTCCACCTCGACTTCGACGTCCGCCGCGCGGACATCGACGAGGCCGAGCGCAAGGTACTCGCCCTCGGGGCGAAGCGAGTCCAGGGCGATGCGGAGGGCCGCGACTGGCGGGTCTATCTGGACCCGGCGGGGCACCCGTTTTGTCTGTGCCTCAAGTAGTCACGTTCTGACGGGCCTCCGCGGGCGCCTACCGACTACGAGCGGCCGGCCCCACCCACCGTCACTCACTCCCCCAACGGGAGGGGACGGGCCGGAGGGGCTGGTGTGTGGGACGTCAAGCGAAGCAGTCCCACGCACCGGCCCCGGAGGTCCGTCCCCGCACCCACAAACCACCCCGCCCGCCGCAGGCGCAACGGCGAGAAACACCCACGGCGGGAAAGACAAAAAACGCAGGGCTAACCCAAGCGTCACCCGGAAACGTCCTCCGCCGCGCGCACGACTCGCACCGCGTTCTGCCAAGTCAGCTTGGCCAGATCCCCCTCCGACCACCGCCGATCCATCAGCTCGGCGATCAGATTCGGGTACCCCGCGACATCCGCCAGCCCGTCAGGCGTGAACGCGGTGCCGTCGAAGTCCCCGCCGATGCCGATGTGGTCGACGCCGGCGACCTCCCGCATGTGGTCGAGGTGATCGGCGACGGTCGCCACGGTGGCCTTCGGGCGCGGGTCGACCGCCTCGAAGGCTCGCTGGACGGCCATGCCCGCCCCCGTCGTGTCGAGGTGGTGCAGACCGTGGGCGCGCATGTTCTCGTCGGCGCGCTGCGTCCACTCGACGGCCGCGGGCAGCACGAACTTCGGCACGAAGGTGGCCATCGCGACGCCGCCGTTGGCGGGCAGCTGGGCGAGTACGTCGTCGGGGATGTTGCGCGGGTGGTCGCAGACGGCACGGGCGGAGGAGTGCGAGAAGATCACCGGCGCGGTGCTGACGCGCAGTGCGTCCCGCATGGTGTCGGCCGAGACGTGCGAGAGGTCGACCAGCATCCCGCAGCGGTTCATCTCCCGGACGACCTCTTCGCCGAAGGCCGTCAGGCCGTGATGGCGCGGCTCATCGGTCGCGGAGTCCGCCCAGTCGATGGTGTCGTTGTGGGTGAGCGTCATGTAGCGCACGCCCAGCTCGTAGAGCGCGCGCAGCGTGCCCAGCGAGTTGTTGATGGAGTGGCCGCCCTCGGCGCCCATGAGGGACGCGATCCGGCCCTCCGTGCGGGCCGCCTCCATGTCGTCGGCGGTGCGGGCCGGCCGCAGCACGTCGGGGTAGCGGGCGACCAGCTGCCGGACCACGTCGATCTGTTCGAGGGTGGCGGTGACGGCCTTGTCGCCCGCGTAGTCGGAGCGGACGTAGACCGACCAGAACTGCGCGCCGACGCCGCCGGCCCGCAGCCGCGGCAGATCGGTGTGCAGGTGCGCGGACTGGTCGGTGGCGATATCGCGTTGGTCGAGGTCGTAGCGGACCTGCTCGCGCAGCGCCCAGGGCAGGTCGTTGTGACCGTCGACGACGGGCCAGCGGGCGAGCAGGTCCCGTGCCGCCCCCTGGGATGAGCTCACTTGGCGCCGCCGAAGCCGAAGCCGTTCGGGGTGGCGACCTTGCTGCGCAGCCGCTTGCCCTTCTCGGTGGCCTGGTCGTTCAGCTCCTGCTGGAACTCCCGCATCCGGGCGAGGAGTTCGGGGTCCTGGGTGGCGAGGATGCGGGCGGCCAGCAGGCCGGCGTTGCGGGCGCCGCCGACGGAGACGGTGGCCACCGGCACGCCGGCCGGCATCTGCACGATGGAGAGGAGGGAGTCCATGCCGTCCAGGTACTTCAGCGGGACGGGGACGCCGATGACCGGCAGCGGGGTGACCGAGGCGAGCATCCCGGGGAGGTGGGCGGCGCCCCCGGCGCCGGCGATGATCACCTTCAGCCCGCGCTCCGCGGCCTGCTCGCCGTACGTGATCATCTCGCGCGGCATCCGGTGCGCCGAGACGACATCGACCTCGTGGGGGATCTCGAACTCGGCGAGGGCCTGGGCGGCGGCCTCCATGACGGGCCAGTCGGAGTCGGAGCCCATGACGATGCCGACCACGGGGGACGGGGCGGAGGAGCGGTTTTCGGGCGACACACTGGACGTCATTCGGTGATCGTTCCTCGCAGGTATCCGGCGGCATGAGCGGCGCGCTCGCGCACGTCGGCCAGGTCGTCGCCGTAGGTGTTGACGTGTCCGACCTTGCGGCCGGGCTTCACGTCCTTGCCGTACATGTGGATCTTCAACTGCGGGTCCCGCGCCATGCAATGGAGGTACGCGTAATACATGTCGGGGTAGTCGCCGCCGAGGACATTGGCCATCACCGTCCAGCGGGCGCGCGGGCGCGGATCGCCGAGCGGGAGGTCGAGCACGGCCCGGACGTGGTTGGCGAACTGCGAGGTGATCGCGCCGTCCTGGGTCCAGTGGCCGGAATTGTGCGGGCGCATGGCGAGCTCGTTGACGAGGATCCGGCCGTCGGCGGTCTCGAAGAGCTCGACGGCCAGATGGCCGACGACCCCCAGTTCCTGGGCGATGCGCAGCGCCAGCTCCTGGGCCTGGCCGGCGAGCTCGGAGTCGAGGCCGGGGGCGGGCGCGATCACGGTGTCGCAGACGCCGTCGACCTGGATGGACTCCACGACCGGGTAGGCGACGGCCTGACCGTGCGGGGAGCGGACGATGTTGGCCGCCAGCTCGCGGGTGAAATCAACCTTTTCCTCCGCGAGGACGGGCACCCCGGCGCGGAACGGCTCCTCGGCCTCCTTGGAGGATCGTACGACCCAGACGCCCTTGCCGTCATAGCCGCCGCGGACGGTCTTGAGGATCACCGGAAACCCGTCGCCCTCGGCCGCGAACCGCGCCACGTCCGCCGGGTCGGCGACGATGCGGTGCCGTGGGCAGGGCACGTCGATCGCGTCCAGCTTCGCCCGCATCACCCCCTTGTCCTGGGCGTGCACGAGCGCGTCGGGACCGGGCCGGACGGGGATGCCGTCGGCCTCCAGTGCCCGCAAGTGCTCGGTGGGAACGTGCTCGTGATCGAACGTGATCACATCGCAGCCACGGGCGAAGGCGCGCAGCGTGTCCAGATCTCGGTAGTCGCCAATGACGACATCACCGACCACCTGAGCCGCGGAATCCTGCGGAGTGTCGCTGAGGAGCTTGAATTTGATGCCGAGGGGGATACCCGCCTCGTGGGTCATACGGGCGAGCTGACCGCCACCGACCATGCCGACTACCGGGAACGTCACGCCCCCCAGGGTATCCGCACGGCTCCGCTGCCCCGATACCGGCTTGGATGATCCTCTGAGTTCGCGCGTTCGAAGAGCGCCGATGGAAGATCGACACCGGCCCCGGCGCCCGGGCCGGGGTGCGGGACCGGCGCCCGGAGCGGGCCCGGCACAAGGGGAGGCCGGATGGAGCACAGCGGCATATCGAGGGGCACCAGGACGCTGGTGATCGTCGTCGCGATCACCGCGCTGCTGATCGCCCTGCACTCCCTTTTCAGCCAGTTGTCCGCGCCGGAGGTCTATGGCGCGGACGACACCGAGATCGTGGTCTCCCCCGGTGACCGCTTCAGCGTGCGGGTCACCGACGACCCCGCCGGCGGCTATCGCTGGATCATCGCCGAGCCGCGCCCCGATCCGGCCGTCCTCAAGGGCACCGGCGGGCACCTGGCCACCGGCGGTCCGCCGCCCGCCGGGCCCGCCCGCTACCTCGCCTTCGAGGCCGTCCACCCGGGCCGTACGGACTTACGGCTGCTGCGCTGCCGGCGCTGCGGCCCCGGCGCGGCCGACGAGGCGGGCGCCCGGAGCCTCAATTTCCGCGTCACGGTCCGCTGACCCGGACGGCCCTCGGGGGGTTGCCCGCGGCCCCGTCGTGCGGCAGGCACCCGCCTCGGGGCGTGGTTAGCATGAGGGAGCGGACCAGGGTTGACGGCCCGCGGACGCCGCATACGACGGGGAGCTGAACGATCACCATGAGTGAACGGAGCGCACTGCGGTCGCGGCTGGAGGCGCTCACTCGTGAAGTGGTGAAGTTCGGCGCGGTCGGCGGCGCGGGGGTCGTGGTCAACTTCGCGGTGTTCAACCTCGTACGGCAGCTGACCGAGGTTCCCGTCGTCCGGGCCAGCATCATCGCGACGGTCGTGGCGACCGGCACCAACTACCTCGGCTACCGCTACTTCACCTACCGCGACCGCGACAAGCGGGGCCGTACCAAGGAGCTCACGCTCTTCCTGCTGTTCAGCGCGGTCGGCCTGGTGATCGAGAACGGCCTGCTCTATGTCGCGACCTACGGCTTCGACTGGGACAGCCCGCTCCAGAACAACCTCTTCAAGTTCCTCGGCATCGGCCTCGCCACGCTCTTCCGCTTCTGGTCCTACCGCACCTGGGTCTTCCGTACGCTGCCCGCCCGCGAGGCCATAGAGACGGCCGAGTCCTTCCTCGCCGACGGCTCCCGGCGGCCGCGCAGCCCCTCCCGTAAGTAGCCCGGCGCGCTCCGGCCGCGCCGCGCACGCCCGGCCGCACACGCCCGCCGCCCACTCCTCGGCGGGCTCCGCTCACTCCTCGGCGGCGGGCTCCGCCTCCCGGGCCAGGAACAGCGCGAAGACCGGCGGCTGCTGCTGGAGCAGCTCCAGCCGGCCGCCGTCCGCCTCCGCCAGATCCCGTGCGACGGCCAGCCCCAGCCCGGTGGAATTGCGGCCGGACACGGTCCGCTCGAAGACCCGCGCGCCGAGGTCCGTCGGCACCCCCGGCCCGGCGTCGGTGACCTCGACGACCGCCTGGTTGCCGGTGACCCGGGTCCGCAGCGCGACCGTCCCGTCGCCGTGCATCAGGGAGTTCTCGATCAGGGTGGCCAGCACCTGGGCGACCGCGCCGGGCGTGCCGACGGCCCGCAGCCCCTTCTTGCCGGAGCGCACGATGGCCCGCCCGGCGCTGCGGTAGGCCGGCCGCCACTCCTCGATCTGCTGCTTGACCACCTCGTCCAGGTCGAAGGCGACCGCGGAGCCGCTGCGCGGGTCCCGGGAGTTGGTCAGCAGCCGCTGGACGACATCCGTCAGCCGCTCCACCTGCGCCAGCGCGATGGTGGCCTCTTCCTTCACGGTGTCCGGATCGTCGGTGAGGGTGATCTCCTCCAGCCGCATGGACAGCGCGGTCAGCGGCGTCCGCAGCTGGTGGGAGGCGTCCGCGGCCAGCCGCCGCTCGGCGGTCAGCATCCGGGCGATCCGCTCCGCGCTGGCGTCCAGCACATCGGCGACCCGGTCCAGCTCCTGGACGCCGTAGCGGCGGTGGCGCGGGCGGGGGTCGCCGGAGCCCAGCCGCTCGGCGGTCTCCGCGAGGTCGGTGAGCGGCGCGGTCAGCCGGCGGCCCTGGCGGACGGCCAGGATCACCGCCGCGATGATCGCCAGCAGCGCCACGGCGAGAATGACCAGCAGCGTCCGGCCGATCTCCGCGCTGACCATGGAGCGGGACTCCTGGACCGTGACGGACTCACCGCGGTCGCCCCGCACCCTGGACTCGATGACACCGCCCGAGGGCCGCTGCCCGATCTCGATCGGCGTCTTGCCGGGCACCGAGATCCGCGCGTACCGCTTGGCGGTGATCTGCTCGGAGAGGATGTCCGGGGTGATCTTCTCGCCGCTGCCCAGCCGGCTCTCCACTATCCCGACGAGCCGGATCGCCTCGGAGGCCACGCTCTCCTGCGCACCGGCCTCGATGGTGCGGGTCTCGACGATGACGAGCGAGACACCGAAGACGGCGATCACGACGAGCACCACGGCGAGCGTGGAGTTGATCAGGCGGCGACGCACGGGCTGCCGGCTCCTTCAGCTTTTTTCGAAGCGGAAGCCGACACCGCGGACGGTGGCGATGTAGCGGGGGTTGGCGGCATCGTCCCCGAGCTTCTTGCGCAGCCAGGAGATATGCATGTCGAGCGTCTTGGTGGAGGACCACCAGGTGGTGTCCCAGACCTCGCGCATCAGCTGGTCGCGGGTGACGACCCGGCCGGCGTCCCGCACCAGGACCCGCAGCAGATCGAACTCCTTCGCCGTGAGCTGGAGTTCCTCCTCGCCCATCCAGGCACGGTGCGACTCGACGTCGATCCGCACCCCGTGGGTGGCCGGCGGCTGCTGGGGCTCGGCGGTGGAGCCGCGGCGCAGCAGGGCCCGTACGCGGGCGAGGAGTTCGGCGAGCCGGAAGGGCTTGGTGACGTAGTCGTCGGCACCGGCGTCCAGGCCCACCACGGTGTCCACCTCGTCGGCGCGGGCGGTCAGCACCAGGATGGGGAAGGAGTGGCCTTCGTTGCGCAGGCGGCGGGCGACCTCCAGGCCGTCCATCCCGGGCAGCCCCAGGTCCAGGACGACGAGGTCGATGTTCCCCTGGAGACCGGCGTCGAGCGCGGTCGGGCCGTCCTCGCGCACCTCGACTTCGTAACCCTCGCGGCGCAGTGCGCGGGCGAGCGGCTCCGAGATGGACGCGTCATCCTCGGCGAGCAGTACACGGGTCATGGCCCGATGGTAGTCCGATGTACCCGCGCCGAGGGGCGGACCAGCGCGGATGGCCGACGACGGACCGTTCCTGCACCGATAGCGCCCTGAGCTGCACAAGCCTCGGGCGCGCGCGGGAGCGCGGGAGCGAACGGTGGGCGCCGATGGTTCCCCGTGGCGGTGTGACCGTTGTCTCACGCAGGCCCCTGCTGACAGAACGAGTCGTATGGTGGATGAACGTCCGTCGCACCACTTCCGGGACCTTTGACTCTCAACTGACGTCATCGGTCCCTCGTTGTGTCCGGGACCGCCACCAACGGCCCCGTCCCACAGTGATCGACCTGCCGACCGGGTCCGGCGCGCTTGCCCCACGGGGGCGTGGAATCCGGGGTACGACCGTCCTGCCGGCGCCCTTCATCGGTGCCGAACCTCCCGGACGTGGAGGCGGGCGGGACTACCCGGTGCCGGTCACCCCCCACCCGGGCGCGTATCGGCCTGCGAACGCGTCCCGTAGCAGCAAGGAAGCATCCATGGCGTCCAGCCTGACGAAGGACGCTGCCCAGCAGGGGAACCCTGCGAACGGCGGCAAAACCTTCTTCGGCCACCCCCGCGGACTGGCCACTCTCTTCATGACCGAGATGTGGGAGCGCTTCAGCTTCTACGGCATGAAAGCACTCCTCCCGCTGTACCTGATCGCGCCCGGCGGCATGCATATGCCGGCGACCACGGCCACCGCGATCTACTCCGTGTACATGGCGATGGTCTATCTGCTCGCCATGCCGGGCGGTTGGATGGCCGACCGCTTCTGGGGGCCGCGCAAGACGGTCGCCATCGGCGCCGGTGTGGTCATCGCGGGCCACATCACGCTGGCCCTGCCCACCTCGGCGAGCTTCTTCGCCGGTCTCGTGCTGGTCGCGCTGGGCTCCGGCCTGCTGAAGGCGAACATCTCCACGATGGTCGGCCACCTCTATGACGGCCCGGAGGACCCGCGCCGTGACGGTGGCTTCACGCTCTTCTACATCGGCATCAACCTCGGCGCCTTCCTGGCCCCGCTGAGCATCGGCACCGTCGGCGAGAACGTCAACTGGCACTTCGGGTTCACGCTTGCCGCCGTCGGCATGGCGCTCGGCCTCGCCCAGTTCCTGCTCGGCACCCGCCATCTCAGCGCGGAGAGCAGCGTCGTCGCCCAGCCCGCGACGCCCCAGGAGCGGGCGTCCGTGCTGCGCAAGGGCCTGATCTGGCTGATCGTCGCGGCGGTGTTCTACACCGCGCTCGCGGTGACCGGGAACTTCGCCGACTGGGCGCTGATGCCGATCACCATCGCCGGTCTGGTCATCCCGATCGCGGTCCTGGCCCGTATGAAGCGCGACAAGGAGCTCACGGACCTCGAACAGTCCAAGCTCTCGGGCTACATCTGGTTCTTCGTGGTCGCCGCCATCTTCTGGATGATCTACGACCAGAACGGCTCGACCCTGTCGATCTTCGGTGAGCACTCCACGACGAACGACCTGCTGGGCTTCCACTTCCCGACGTCCTGGTACCAGTCGCTGAACCCGATCTTCATCATGGCGCTCGCCCCGCTGGTCGCCTCGGCGTGGCTGTGGCTGAACAAGCGCGGCAAGGAGCCGAGCACCGCCGTCAAGTTCGCTTCCAGCCTCGCGCTGATCGGTATCTCGTTCGGCGTCTTCCTCATCCCGCTGATCGACACCGCCGCCAACGGCGGCAAGGTCAGCCCGATGTGGCTGGTGGCGATCTACTTCATCCAGACCGTCGGTGAGCTGTGCCTCTCCCCGGTCGGCCTGTCGGTCACCACGAAGATGGCGCCCGCCAAGTACGGCTCCCAGATGATGGGTGTCTGGTTCCTCGCGGTCACCGCGGGCGACTCGGTGGCGGGTCTGCTGACCTCGCCGCAGCTGAACGTCGACCTGAACACCTCGTTCTCGGTCGCCGTCGAAGCCTGCCTCGCGGTCGTCGCCGGCCTCGGCATCTGGTCGTCCCGCAAGCGGGTCAAGGAGATGATGGGCGGCGTCAACTGACGCCTGCCGGCCCCGTACAGCGGAAGGGGGCGTCGCACCACCGG
>NZ_JBHXFI010000054.1:0-10309 GCF_042724075.1 Streptomyces sp. NPDC127097
GGGCCGGTGTGTGGGACGTAAAGCGAAGCAGTCCCACACACCGGCCCGGAGGCCCGTCACCGCACCCCAACAGCCCCGCGCAACGGCAAAGCCCGCCGCAGGCGCACTGGCGAAGATCCCGCAAGCCTCACCCGAGCCACAGCCCCGCGCAGCGGCACCGCCCGCCGCGTGGGGGTACCTCCCACGCCCTTCAGGCAGTGGGGGAGCAACGGCGGGGGCACCGCGCAAGCGGGCACCAAACGGCGCGAAACCCCCACGGCGGGGCAGCCGAAATCGTGCGGCTACGGCAACGCCAACATCCGCTCAAGCGCCAACTTGGCGAAGCTCTCCGTCTCCTGGTCGACCTCGATGCGGTTGACGACCTTGCCGACGGCCAGCGACTCCAGCGCCCACACCAGGTGGGGAAGGTCGATCCGGTTCATCGTCGAGCAGAAGCAGACCGTCTTGTCGAGGAAGACGATCTCCTTGTCCTCCGCGGCGAAGCGGTTCGCCAGCCGGCGGACCAGGTTCAGCTCGGTGCCGATGGCCCACTTCGAGCCACGGGGGGCGGCCTCCAGGGCCTTGATGATGTACTCCGTCGAGCCGACGTAGTCCGCCGCCGCCACGACCTCGTGCTTGCACTCGGGGTGGACCAGGACGTTGACGTCGGGTATGCGCGCCCGTACGTCGTTCACCGAATCCAGGGAGAAGCGGCCGTGCACCGAGCAGTGGCCGCGCCACAGGATCATCTTGGCGGCCCGCAGCTCCTCGGCGG
Organism: Streptomyces sp. NPDC127097; assembly: GCF_042724075.1. Classification (NCBI taxonomy): domain Bacteria; kingdom Bacillati; phylum Actinomycetota; class Actinomycetes; order Kitasatosporales; family Streptomycetaceae; genus Streptomyces; species Streptomyces sp. NPDC127097. Next base: position 755 of record NZ_JBHXFI010000054.1, read on the forward strand.
TCAGCCCGCCGTTCGGCTTGTGCGGGTTGTAGACCACGCAGTCGTCCAGGGTCATGCCCATGTCGCGGACGGCGGTGTTGCGGCCCAGGTGCTGGTCGGGCAGGAAGAGGACCTTCTCGCCCTGCTCGAAGGCCCAGTCCAGCGCGCGCTTGGCGTTGGAGGAGGTACAGATCGTGCCGCCGTGCTTGCCGGTGAAGGCTTTGATGTCGGCCGAGGAGTTCATGTACGAGACCGGCACGACCTGTTCGGCGATACCGGCCTCGGTGAGCACGTCCCAGCACTCGGCGACCTGCTCGGCGGTGGCCATGTCGGCCATCGAGCAGCCGGCGGCCAGGTCGGGGAGGATGACCTGCTGGTCGTCGCCGGTGAGGATGTCGGCCGACTCCGCCATGAAGTGCACACCGCAGAAGACGATGTACTCGGCGTCCGGCCGGGCGGCGGCGTCCCGCGCGAGCTTGAAGGAGTCGCCGGTCACATCGGCGAACTCGATGACCTCGTCGCGCTGGTAGTGGTGCCCGAGGACGAAGACCTTGTCCCCGAGCTTCGCCTTGGCCGCGCGGGCGCGCTCGACGAGGTCGGGGTCCGACGGGGCCGGCAGATCGCCGGGGCACTCCACACCGCGCTCGCTCTTCGGGTCGGCCTCGCGGCCGAGGAGGAGCAGGGCCAGCGGGGTCGGCTGGACGTCCAGGGGCTGGGCGGTGGTCACAACACGCACCCTCTCTTTTCTGCGGGCGGCTCTTGATACAGCCTTTTCGTCTATTTGACGTTATCTATCATAGCTGCTTCACGTCACTTTGACGATGGCCATAGTGTCGATGTGACGCATCAGCACCCCGCCGTGTGCGGTCGGCCACCTGTTCTCGGTGGCCGGTGTGCGAGCATGAGGAGAGAACGACAGGAGAGGCCGCCCCCGGCGGTGCCCGGAAGGCTTCTCGACGAATTGCGCCCAGCCGGAATTAATCCGGGACGTCCCCGGTTGCAGCTGGTTGCAACCGATGACAAGCGGTCCGTACAACCCGGGAGAGATCTAGATGAGCGTTCAGGACGAGACCACCGTCAGCGACGGCATCATCCTGTCCGATGCGGCCGCGTCGAAGGTCAAGAGCCTTCTGGAGCAGGAAGGCCGGGACGACCTCGCGCTGCGGGTGGCCGTGCAGCCCGGCGGCTGCTCCGGCCTGCGCTACCAGCTCTTCTTCGACGAGCGCTCGCTCGACGGCGATGTCGTCAAGGACTTCGACGGCGTCAAGGTCGTCACCGACCGGATGAGCGCCCCCTACCTGGGCGGTGCCTCCATCGACTTCGTCGACACCATCGAGAAGCAGGGCTTCACGATCGACAACCCGAACGCCACCGGCTCCTGCGCCTGCGGCGACTCCTTCAGCTAAGGAGTACGGGCCGGTACGCACGAAAGCGGCGCCCCCAGAGGGGGAGCGCCGCTTTCGCCGTATCCGTCTCCGCCGGGTCCGCCCGGCGGCTTCCGCGGGGCCCGTTACCGCTTCGGCACGGAGTCGCCGCTCGACTCATCGATCACCTTCCGGCCGTCCAGCGGCTTCTCCAGCGTCACGGTCTTGGTGAACTCCTTGGCGATCTTCACGCAGACCTGGCCGGGCTTCTTGTCCTTGCCGACGACCTTGGTCTTCACCGTCGTCGCCGACTCCTGCGCGCTCACCGAGTAGACGCTGCACACCCCGCCCCAGAAGTGCACGGTCAGCTTCTTGCCGCCGTCGCTCACGTCGTACGACTCCAGGGCCATCGCCCCCGGCTTCCCGGTCGGCTTGTGCGGCGACTGTCCCGGGCTCTGCGACGTCCCGCTGCCCCGGTGGGCCAGGTACTTCGGGTTCACCGCCGGGTGCGTGACCGTCGAGGCGGTGTCCGGGCCGCTGCCGGCGCCCGGCTGGCGCACCTTGTACAGCCACGACGGCACCAGCGCCTGGCCGCCGTCCACGTACTGCACCGCGAGCCCGAAGACCGCACCGGTCACCTCGGCCGGCGGCTGCGCCTTCGTCGGCGACGGCTCACAGGGCGCGATCCCGCCGTCCTTGCCGCCCTTGTCGGTCTTGTTGCCGGGCGTCGAGGGGCAGCCGGCCGGCTTGCGGCCCTCGCCCGAATTCAGCCGGTCCAGCGTCTTTTCGGCGCTCAGCACCGGATACTCCGCGCCCTTGACCGGATTCGCCAACTGGCCGCTGCCACCGACCACCTGACCGTCCGAGCCGACCTGGAGATCGCTCTGCCAGCCATAGGTCGGCAGCCCGCCGAGTACCGGGTTCGCGGTGACGACCCGTACCGCGCCGGACAGCCCGCCCGCGTCGAGCCGGGCGTTCTTCTGGCCGAGCGCCGTCAGCACCGGCCGCACCGCCTGCTTGGCCTTCTCCGGCGACACCGCGCCCTTGCCGCTGCTGTCGTCCTCGGTCGTGACGTCCCCGCCGCCGCGGTACGACGGACAGCCGGGCCGGTTCGACGGGGTACCGCCACCGGACCCGTCCTGGCCGCCCTTCGGGGAGGCGGGCAGCGCACAGTTCGTCCCGCCCGGGGTGCCGTACTGCGAGTACGTCCACGCGCCCGAGCCGGTCTTGCTCACCTGGAGGAGGGGGCCACGGGAATCCGGCGCCCCGCCCACCTTCCAGCTGGCGCCCTCCGAGCGGACCTTTCCGGCCACATCCAGCGCCTTCGCCAGCCGCTCCACCGACTGCCGGCTGATCTCGCCCTTGGGGCGGTACACCGGCGCGGACGCCGGACCGCCGGGCAGCTTCTTCACCGCCCGGTACTTCGCACCCTGCGGATTGGGCTCACCGGCCGCGATCGAGCCGCCGCCGCTGTAGCCGTCGAGCGCGAGCGGCGGCGGGTCGCCCTTCGCCGCGGAGCCCGCGCCGGAGCCCTCACTGCTGGACGCGGACGAGGCCCAGTACGCCGCGCCGCCCCCGGCCAGCAGCACCGCGGCGGCCATCGCGGCGGCCACCAGCGGGGTACGCCGCTTGCGCTCCTTGGGGTTCGTGTCGGTGCTGTCCTCGGTGTTCACCGCATCGCTCCTTCAGCTCCGCTGAACATCTGACGTGCCATCCTCCATGAGGTGGACGTCGATGGGACGGGGCGGGGGCGTGCGCGGTTCCCCCGGCACGCGCTGCGGCGGCCGCGGGGCGGGACTCAGTCGCCGTACTCGGACATTCCGTCCACCAGTGCGGCGGAGGAGTCGGGGACCTTGACGCCGTGCAGATCGGCGGCGCGTCCCGGCGCGGGCGCGGAGGACCGGCCGGCCTTCCAGTGGCCCGCCATCCGCGCGCAGTCGCCGCGCAGCTCGTCGAGCGACTCCGGCTCCTGCGGGTGGGGGGAGGCGCCGTGGCGTGGTGTGACGGCTTTCACAGGCTTGGTCATAGGGGCACCGTACGCAGCCGAGTATCGAGGAGAAAGACCTACTATCGGGTAGTTTCAGTGGTTCAAGTGTCCGGGATGACCGGGTGGTGCGCGACCTCGCGGGGTAGCGTTGCTTCACGTCCGCCCGTCCCTCCGCCTTCCGCAGGAGCAGACCCGTCGTGCGTATCGCAGTCACCGGCTCCATCGCCACCGACCACCTGATGACCTTCCCCGGCCGCTTCGCCGATCAGTTGGTCGCCGACCAGCTGCATACGGTCTCCCTCTCGTTCCTGGTCGACCAGCTCGACGTCCGCCGCGGCGGCGTCGCCGCCAACATCTGCTTCGGCATGGGCCAGCTCGGCACCGAGCCGATCCTGGTCGGTGCCGCCGGCAACGACTTCGAGGAGTACCGCGCCTGGCTCGACCGCCATGGCGTCGACACCCGCTCCGTCCGCATCTCCGAGGTGCTGCACACCGCCCGCTTCGTGTGCACCACCGACGCCGACCACAACCAGATCGGGTCGTTCTACACCGGCGCGATGAGCGAGGCCCGGCTGATCGAGCTCCAGCACGTGGCCGAGCGGGTCGGCGGCCTGGACCTCGTCCTGATCGGTGCGGACGACCCCGAGGCGATGATCCGGCACACCGAGGAGTGCCGCAGCCGCGGAATCCCGTTCGCCGCCGACTTCTCCCAGCAGATCGCCCGGATGGACGGCGACGCCATCCGCACCCTCCTGGAGGACGCCGCCTACCTCTTCTCCAACGAGTACGAGAAGGGCCTGATCGAGTCCAAGACCGGCTGGACCGACGAGGAGATCCTCGCCAAGGTCGGCACCCGCGTCACCACCCTCGGCGCCAGCGGCGTCCGCATCGAGCGGGTCGGCGAGCCGGCTCTTGAGGTCGGTGTCCCGGAGGAGAACGCCAAGGCCGACCCGACCGGCGTCGGCGACGCCTTCCGCGCCGGCTTCCTGTCCGGTCTGGCCTGGGGCGTCGGCCTGGAGCGCGCCGCGCAGGTCGGCTGCATGCTGGCGACGCTGGTCATCGAAACCGTCGGCACCCAGGAGTACGAGCTGCACCGCAGTCACTTCATGGACCGCTTCACCAAGGCATACGGCCACGAGGCCGCCGCCGAGGTCCAGCAGCACCTGGTCTGAACCGCCGGGTCAGGCGCGGCGCCGCACGACATACGCGGCGCCGCGCTCGGCCGGCCGCTCGCCCACGTACTCCTGCTCGCGCATGGCGCACCAGGCCGGGATGTCCTGCCGGGCGGCCTCGTCGTCGGCGAGCACCGTCACCGTCCCGCCGACCGGCACCTCCAGGACCGCCTTCGCCAGCTCGATCACCGGGAGCGGGCAGCGCTTGCCGAGCGAGTCGACGACCAGACCGGCCGGTTCGGCGGAGGCAGTGGACTCGCCGGGCTCTACGGACTCACCGGGCTCCCCAGGTTCCTCGGCCGCTGCCGGGGCCGCTACCGGGCCGCCGGCCGCCGCTTCCGGGCCCCCGCCGGCCGTCGCCGCCACCGGCTCCCGCCCTGCCGCCGTCTCCCGCCCCGCCGCCGGGACGCCCAGCCGCTCCCGCACCGAGCGCACCACCGCCGGCAGCACCTCCAGGAAGCGCTCCACCTCCGCGCCCTCCGTGCCGTACGGCAGCGAGACCCGCACATTCCCCTCGGACAGCACGCCCATCGCCCGCAGCACATGGCTCGGTGTCAGCGTGCTGGACGTACAGGACGAGCCGGACGACACCGAGAAGCCCGCCCGGTCGAGCTCGTGCAGCAGCGCCTCCCCGTCGACGTAGAGGCAGGAGAAGGTCACGAGGTGGGGGAGGCGGTGCACCGGATCGCCGGCCACCTCCACATCCGGCACCAGCTCCGGCACCCGGGTCCGGATCCGGTCCACCAGCTTCCGCAGCCGGGCCGCCTCGGCGGCGGTCTCCGGGCCCGCCCGCAGTGCGCGCAGCGACGCCGCGGCGGCCACGATCGCCGGGATGTTCTCGAACCCCGGGCTGCGGCCCGACTCGCGCTCGTCCCGCGGCCCCTGGGGGGCGAACCGGGTCCCCTTGCGGACCGCCAGCAGCCCCACCCCGGCCGGGCCGCCCCACTTGTGGGCGCTCGCCGCCAGCAGCGACCAGCCGCCGGGCACCGGCCCCCAGGGCAGCGACTGCGCGGCGTCCACCAGGAGGGGCACGCCCGCCTCCTGGCAGAGCGCGGCCACCTCCTCGACCGGCTGCTCGGTCCCCACCTCGTGGTTGGCGGACTGGAGACAGACCAGTGCGGTGTCCGGGCTCAGCGCGGCGGCGACGTCCCCGGCCGCCACCCGGCCCCCGCGGTCCACCGCCAGCTCCGTGCAGCTGCCGCCGGCCGCCGCATGGACCTCGGCGGCATGCAGCACGGAGGAGTGCTCGACGGCGGAGTACAGCAGCCGGCGGCCGGCCCGCCGGCGGGCCGCCAGCGCCCCCGCGACTCCCGAGTGCACCGCCTGTGTCCCCGAAGGGGTGAAAACCACCTCGTCCGGGCGGCAGCCCACGGCCTCGGCCGCGGCCTCCCGCGCCGCGTCCAGCAGCAGCCGGGCGCGCCGCCCCTCGCGGTAGAGGCGGGCCGGGTCGGCCCAGCCTTCGTCCAGCGAGGCCAGCAGGGCCTCGCGGGCGACGGGATGCAGCGGGGCGGCGGAGGCCGCGTCGAAGTAGGGCACATACGAGACGTTAGTCCCCTCTTTCCGGGGAGCGGGCCCGGCACCCGCCGGGCGGGAGCGCGGGACCCCGGTCCCGCGGGGGCGGGGCGGGCCGGCGCCGCCGGGGGAGCGGTGGGAGCCGGTGCCGGGCGCGGCGTCAGATGCCTGGTGAAAGCGGGTAATCGGGGCTTCGGCGGACGTCTCCCGAAGGCCCTGGCCACCCCTTAGGGGTGCGACGCGGCGCGTTGGGCACCCTCCCCGCGCGACCCCAAATAGCGTCCAGTAGGGTTTGGTCCGCATAAACATCCAAACCCCTGCCCGCGCCAGGGCCGGCGACCGACCAGCGAGACGGCCGCAGCCGGTCTCGCGGGCGAGACTCTCGGGAAGGCGCTACGTGAGTCCCAACGGCTCCGACCGCTCGTCGCGGCGCCCGATGCGGCGGAAGCTGCCGCAGGTGCTTGCTGCGGGCCTGGTCCTGGCGACCGCGACTGGTTGCACATATAAGGACTTCCCCCGCCTCGGCATGCCAACGCCCGTCACCGACGAGGCGCCGCGGATCCTCTCTCTTTGGCAGGGCTCCTGGGCCGCCGCCCTCGCAACGGGCGTGCTGGTGTGGGGCCTGATCATCTGGAGCGTGATCTTCCACCGCCGCAGCAGGACCAAGGTGGAGGTCCCCGCGCAGACCCGGTACAACATGCCGATCGAGGCGTTGTACACGATCGTGCCGTTCATCATCATTGCGGTGCTTTTCTACTTCACCGCACGTGATGAGAGCGCACTCCTCAAGACTTCGAAGAAGCCGGACCACGTCGTGAACGTGGTCGGCTTCCAGTGGAGCTGGGCGTTCAACTACCTGGAGAACACGGACGGCGACAAGTCGACGTCGGCCATCGACTCCCCGGCGCTCAAGGCGATCCCGGACAAGTGGAAGAAGACCGCGCCGGCCGGTGCCGACGGTGTCTACGACACGGGCACCCCGGGTGAGCGCAACCCGCAGACCGGCAACCCCGGTCCGACCCTGTGGCTGCCGAAGGGCGAGACGGTCCAGTTCGTGCTGACCTCTCGTGACGTCATCCACTCCTTCTGGGTGGTGCCGTTCCTGATGAAGCAGGACGTCATCCCGGGCCACACCAATGTCTTCGAGGTGACTCCCAACAAGGAGGGAACCTTCATGGGCAAGTGTGCCGAGCTCTGCGGTGTCGACCACTCCCGGATGCTCTTCAACGTCAAGGTTGTCTCCCCCGAGCGGTACCAGGAGCACCTGAAGGACCTGGCGAAGAAGGGCCAGACCGGATACCTGCCGGCGGGCATCGAGCAGTCGGATCACGCCAGGAATGCGGAGACCAAGAACCAGTGAGCATCCTCAACGAACCTCAGGGTGCCGCCGCCGATACGGCTCCGGCAGCACCGCCCGTACGCAAGAAGCAACCCGGCATCGCCGTCGTGAAGTGGCTGACGACCACTGACCACAAGACGATCGGCACGATGTACCTGGTCACGTCGTTCGCGTTCTTCTGCGTCGGCGGCCTGATGGCGCTGCTCATGCGCGCCGAGCTGGCCCGTCCCGGCACGCAGATCATGTCGAACGAGCAGTTCAACCAGGCGTTCACGATGCACGGCACGATCATGCTGCTGATGTTCGCGACGCCGCTGTTCGCCGGATTCGCGAACTGGATCATGCCGCTCCAGATCGGCGCGCCCGACGTGGCGTTCCCGCGGCTGAACATGTTCGCCTACTGGCTCTACCTCTTCGGCTCGCTGATCGCGGTGGCCGGCTTCCTCACCCCGCAGGGTGCGGCCGACTTCGGCTGGTTCGCCTACTCCCCGCTGTCGGACGCGGTCCGCTCGCCGGGCGTCGGCGCCGACATGTGGATCATGGGTCTGGCCTTCTCCGGCTTCGGCACGATCCTCGGTTCGGTCAACTTCATCACCACGATCATCTGCATGCGGGCTCCCGGCATGACGATGTTCCGGATGCCGATCTTCACCTGGAACGTGCTGCTGACCGGTGTGCTGGTGCTGCTGGCCTTCCCGGTGCTGGCGGCGGCGCTGTTCGCGCTGGAGGCGGACCGTAAATTCGGGGCGCACGTCTTCGATGCGGCCAATGGCGGGGCACTGCTGTGGCAGCACCTCTTCTGGTTCTTCGGCCATCCCGAGGTGTACATCATCGCGCTGCCGTTCTTCGGCATCATTTCCGAGGTCATTCCGGTGTTCTCCCGGAAGCCGATGTTCGGTTACATCGGTCTGATCGCGGCGACGATTTCGATCGCCGGTCTTTCGGTGACGGTGTGGGCGCACCACATGTATGTGACGGGCGGCGTGCTGTTGCCGTTCTTCTCGTTCATGACGTTCCTGATCGCGGTGCCGACGGGTGTGAAGTTCTTCAACTGGATCGGCACGATGTGGAAGGGCTCACTGTCCTTCGAGACGCCGATGCTGTGGACGATCGGCTTCCTGATCACCTTCACCTTCGGTGGTCTGACCGGTGTCATCCTGGCCTCGCCGCCGATGGACTTCCACGTCTCGGACTCGTACTTCGTCGTGGCGCACTTCCACTACGTGGTGTTCGGTACGGTCGTGTTCGCGATGTTCGCCGGTTTCCACTTCTGGTGGCCGAAGTTCACCGGCAAGATGCTGGACGAGCGGCTCGGCAAGATCACCTTCTGGACGCTGTTCGTGGGCTTCCACGGCACCTTCCTCGTCCAGCACTGGCTGGGTGCCGAGGGCATGCCGCGGCGTTACGCGGACTACCTCGCGGCCGACGGCTTCACGGCGCTGAACACCATCTCGACGATCAGCTCGTTCCTGCTGGGCCTGTCGATCCTGCCGTTCATGTACAACGTCTGGAAGACGGCGAAGTACGGCGAGAAGATCGAGGTCGACGACCCCTGGGGTTACGGCCGCTCGCTGGAGTGGGCGACGTCCTGCCCGCCGCCGCGGCACAACTTCCTCACCCTGCCGCGCATTCGCTCCGAATCCCCGGCGTTCGATCTGCACCACCCGGAGATCGCAGCTCTTGACGCGCTGCACAACGGCCGCGCCACTGAGGACGACAAGAGCCTCGCCGGCGGCAAGGAGGCGGGCAAGTGAAGATCCAGGGCAAGATGTTCATCTGGCTCTCCGTCTTCGTCCTCGCCATGGCGATCGTCTATGGCGTCTGGTCGAAGGAGCCCGCGGGTACCACCGCACTGTTCCTCGCCTTCGGCCTGTGCATCATGGTCGGCTACTACCTGGCCTTCACGGCCCGGCGGGTCGACGCGGGTGCGCAGGACAACGAGAACGCCGAGGTCTCGGACGACGCCGGTGAGCTGGGCTTCTTCAGCCCGCACAGCTGGCAGCCGCTGTCCCTGGCCGTCGGTGGCGCGCTCGCCTTCATGGGCGTCGTCTTCGGCTGGTGGCTGCTGTACTTCTCCCTGCCGGTGATCCTCGTGGGTCTCTTCGGCTGGGTCTTCGAGTACTACCGCGGCGAGAACCGCACGCAGTAACGGCAGGCAGCTGCCGTCGGGCGGGCCCGGACACCTCAACAGGTGGGAGCGCC
>NZ_JBHXFI010000054.1:10319-53096 GCF_042724075.1 Streptomyces sp. NPDC127097
GGTGGTTTGGTTTTTTTTTTACAAGCCGCGGCCCGCCGCGGGCGGCGGGGGGGGGCGCCCCCGCCCCCCCCCCCGGGGCCCCCCCCCCCCGCCGCTTTTGGTGGCACGGGCCCCCCGTTTGCAGTCCTCCAGCGCGCTGAGACAGGTGATTCTTCATATTTTTGGGGCATGAGTCACAGACCTCGAACCCGGACGGTGCTGAGCTGCGGCCTCCTGCTCGTACCCCTTGCGGTGAGCGCCACCGCGTGCGGGGGCTCGGATTCGGAAGCGCTCTCCGCCAATCCCTACGACGCGGCCGACCAGATCTCGGCCAACACCCCGGACGGCAACAAGAAGGCGGACCCCGACAAGCCGCTTGAGGTGTCCGTCAACGGGGACGAAGCGCGCATCACCGACGTCACGGCCACCGATGCCACCGGCCGCTTCGTCCAGGGCGAGCTGAGCGCCGACGGCAGGCACTGGCGCACCACCGCGCCGCTGGCCGCCGGCTCCCGCTACACGGTGCGGGTGAGCACCGAGGAGGACGGTGAGCCCGGCCGCAAGACGCTCGTGGTCAACACCAAGGAGGCGGACGGCCAGTTGACCGCCGCCTTCGGCCCGGAGGCCGGCGAGTACGGCGTCGGCCAGCCGGTCACCGCGGAGCTGAGCCAGCCCGTCAAGGACCCGAAGGCCCGCGCCATCGTGGAGAGCGCCCTGAAGGTCGATTCCATGCCGCGGGTGCAGGGCGCCTGGCACTGGGTGGACGACAAGAAGCTGCACTTCCGCCCGAAGGAGTACTGGCCCGCCCACGCCACGATCTCGGTGCACAGCAACCTGGCCGGCCTGAAGATCGCCAAGGGGCTCTACGGAGGCCCGTCCAAGCCCGTGAAGCTCACCACCGGCGACCGGGTGGAGGCGATCACGGACGCGGCTACGCACCAGCTCACGGTGTGGCGCAACGGCGAGTCGATCAAGACCATCCCGGTGACCACCGGCAAGCCCGGCTTCTCCACCCGTAACGGCATCAAGGTCGTCCTCGGCAAGGAGAGCTTCGTACGGATGCGCAGCTCGACCGTCGGCATCGCCGCCGGAAGCGGGGACTCCTACGATCTGCCGGTCTACTGGGCCACCCGGGTGACCTGGAGCGGCGAGTACGTCCACGCCGCACCCTGGTCCGTCGGATCGCAGGGCGCGGCGAACGTCAGCCACGGCTGTACGGGCATGTCCACGGGCAACGCCCAGTGGTTCTTCAACACCGTGCGGGTCGGCGACATCGTCAAGGTCCTCAACAGCGGCGGCGAGATGATGACGCCGTTCGGCAACGGCTTCGGCGACTGGAACATGCCCTGGAAGGAATGGCGGGACGGCAGCGCGCTGAAGAACAAGGCATCCAGCACCACAGGAGCGACCGAGCGGGTACAGAACCCGGTCGGTGAGGCCCGGCTGCGCCCGCGGATCTGAGCGCCGCCCAGCAGGCCGCTCAGGCTTGTACGAGGTTCCTGCGGCGCAGCAGCCCGGCCAGGGTGTCGGCGAAGGCCACCGGGTCCACCGGATGGGTCACCGCTGCGTCCGCCCGGCTCCAGGTGGCCAGCCAGGCGTCCTGGGGGCGGCCGATCAGCAGCAGCACCGGCGGACACCGGTAGATCTCGTCCTTGATCTGCCGGCAGACGCCCATGCCGCCCGCGGGCGCGGTCTCGCCGTCCAGCACACAGACGTCGATGCCGCCCTGCTCCAGGGCCGTCAGGACGGCCGGTGCGGTGGCGCACTCCAGGATCTCGATCTGCGGGGCATCGGCGGCGGGGCGCCGTCCGGCCGCCAGCCGGACCTGCTCGCGGGTGTTGGCGTTGTCGCTGTAGACCAGCACCGTGGCAGTCGCCTGCATCGTTCCTCCACGCTTCGTAGCGGCACAGCATCGGGTGGGGCGGATGCTACTCCCGCAAGGGGCGCCGGCAGGAGGGGTTGACCGGATCCAAGATCTGCCCGACGGCCCGTCAGGACCGGCGCCGGCGGGCCCGCGGCACGGCGGCCGGCCGGGTGCGTCCCTCCTTCGAGCGATCACCGGAACGGTCCGTACGAGCAGGGCATACGCCCTTGACACACCGAACGGCACCCCCCGGAGTGAGGGCGGGATAAGCGACCGACATAATGTCGGTCGTGGCGACAGCAACGACAGTAGAAACCGGGCACGCGCACCCGTCGGTCAATCGGCCGAACCTCACCAGCGTCGGAACCATCATCTGGCTGAGTTCCGAGCTGATGTTCTTCGCGGCCCTCTTCGCGATGTACTTCACCCTTCGATCGGTGACCGGCTCCGAGTATTGGAAGGAATCCGCCAGTGCGCTGAATCTTCCGTTCTCCGCGACCAACACCACGATCCTGGTGCTCAGCTCTCTGACCTGCCAGCTCGGCGTTTTCGCGGCGGAGCGTGGCGATGTCAAGAAGCTCCGGGCCTGGTTCGTGGTCACCTTCGTCATGGGTGCGATCTTCATCGGCGGTCAGGTCTTCGAGTACACGGAACTGGTCAAGCACGAGGGCCTGTCGCTCTCGTCCGGCCCGTACGGCTCGGTGTTCTACCTGACCACCGGCTTCCACGGACTGCATGTGACGGGCGGTCTGATCGCCTTCCTGCTGGTCCTGGGCAGGACGTACGCGGCCAAGAGGTTCACCCACACGCAGGCCACCGCGGCCATCGTCGTGTCCTACTACTGGCACTTCGTCGATGTCGTCTGGATCGGCCTCTTCGCCACGATCTACCTGATCAAGTAGTCCGGACCCGTACCGGCTCGTATCAGACAGACATATCCAAAGCATCGACGCAGAAGATCCTGACACCGGGGTAATCCGTGAAAAAGCTCTCCGCACGACGGCGCCATCCGCTGGCGGCGCTCGTCGTCCTACTCTTCGCGCTGGCGGTCACTGGGGGGCTGTACGCCGCGTTCGCGCCGGCGGACAAGGCTCAGGCCGATGACACCGCCCAGTCTCTTGCCATCAAGGAGGGCAAGAAGCTCTTCGCCGTCGGCTGCGCCAGCTGCCACGGCACCGGCGGTCAGGGCACCTCCGACGGCCCCAGCCTGGTCGGCGTCGGCGCCGCAGCCGTGGACTTCCAGGTGGGCACCGGCCGGATGCCGGCCCAGCAGCCCGGCGCCCAGGTGCCGCGGAAGAAGAACATCTACACCAACGCCCAGATCGACCAGCTCGCGGCCTACGTCGCCTCGCTGGGCGCCGGCCCGACCGTGCCGGACAAGGAGCAGTACAGCCCCGACGGCGCCAACATCGGCAAGGGCGGCGAGCTGTTCCGCACCAACTGCGCGCAGTGCCACAACTTCACCGGTAAGGGCGGCGCCCTGACCAACGGCAAGTACGCACCGACGCTCGAGGGCGTGGACCCGAAGCACATCTACGAGGCCATGGAAACCGGCCCGCAGAACATGCCCTCCTTCGGTGACGGTTCGCTGTCGAAGCAGAACAAGAAGGACATCATCGCGTACCTCGGCGCCGTCAACGGCGATGAATCCGAGAGCCCCGGCGGCCTCGACCTCGGTGGTCTCGGTCCGGTCAGTGAGGGTCTCTTCGGTTACATCTTCGGCCTGGGCGCGCTGATCGCGGTCGCCATCTGGGTCGCAGCCCGGACTACGAAGGCCAAGAAGTCATGAGTGAGACTGGACGACACGAAGACGTGCCAGAAGAAACCCTTCCCGGTGAGCGGGAGACGGCTCACGAAGGTGCGGTGACCACGGCGGAGAACCCGTTCGCCGACCCGGGTCTGCCGCCCCACGAGCACCGTGCCCAGGACATCGACGACCGGGCCGCCAGGCGGTCCGAGCGCACCGTGGCGCTTCTCTTCGTCGTGTCCATGATCGCCACGGTCGCCTTCATCGCCTCGTACGTGGCGATCCCGATCGAGCAGAACGTCTACATCTGGCCGCTCGGTCACATCAGCGCGCTGAACTTCGCGCTCGGTCTGACGCTGGGCGCGGCGCTCTTCTGCATCGGCGCCGGTGCGGTCCACTGGGCCCGCACGCTGATGTCGGACGAGGAGGTCGCCGACGAGCGCCACCCGATCGAGGCGGCGCCGGAGGTCAAGGCCAAGGTCATGGCGGACTTCGCCCAGGGGGCGAAGGAGTCGCAGGTCGGCCGCCGCAAGCTGATCCGCAACACGATGTTCGGCGCGCTGGCCCTGGTGCCGCTCTCCGGTGTGGTGCTGCTGCGTGACCTCGGGCCGCTGCCCGGGAACAAGCTGCGCACCACGGGCTGGAAGAAGGGCATCCGCCTGGTCAACCAGGCCACCAACCTCCCGCTGCGTCCCGAGGACATCGCGGTCGGCTCCCTGACGTTCGCCATGCCCGAGGGCCTGGAGGAGGACGACGAGGAGTTCGCGGAGAAGATCGCCAAGGACGCCCTGATGCTCGTGCGGATCCAGCCGCAGAACATCAAGGACAAGCACGAGCTGTCCTGGTCGCACGAGGGCATCGTGGCGTACTCGAAGATCTGCACCCACGTGGGTTGCCCGATCAGCCTGTACGAGCAGCAGACGCACCACGTGCTCTGCCCCTGCCACCAGTCGACGTTCGACCTCTCTGACGGCGGTCGGGTGATCTTCGGTCCGGCCGGACACGCCCTGCCGCAGCTGCACATCACGGAGAAGGACGGCTTCCTGGAGGCCGCAAGCGGCTTCGAGGAGCCCGTCGGCCCGAGCTTCTGGGAGCGCGGATGAGTAACGAGACGAGCGCGACCACCACGCGCCGTGGCCAGGCGCCACGGGGCGAGCGGATCGCCGACTGGGCGGACGGCCGGCTGGGCATCTACAGCCTGGCCAAGTCCAACATGCGCAAGATCTTCCCGGACCACTGGTCCTTCATGCTGGGTGAGGTCGCGCTTTACAGCTTCATCATCATCATCCTGACCGGTGTCTATCTGACGCTGTTCTTCCACCCGAGCATGGCCGAGGTGACCTATCACGGTTCCTACGTGCCCATGCAGGGCGTCCGGATGACCCAGGCGTTCGAGTCGACGCTGGACATCAGCTTCGACGTGCGCGGCGGCCTGCTGATCCGCCAGATCCACCACTGGGCCGCGCTGGTCTTCCTGGCCGCGATGATGGTCCACATGATGCGGGTGTTCTTCACCGGCGCCTTCCGCAAGCCGCGCGAGGTCAACTGGCTGTTCGGCTTCCTGCTGCTGGTGCTGGGCATGTTCACCGGCTTCACCGGCTACTCGCTCCCCGACGACCTGCTCTCCGGTACCGGTGTGCGGTTCATCGAGGGCGTCATCCTGGCGATGCCGCTGGTCGGTTCGTACCTTCAGTTCTTCATCTTCGGCGGGGAGTTCCCGGGGCACGACATCATCCCGCGGTTCTTCACGGTGCACGTCCTGCTGCTGCCGGGCATCATGCTCGGCCTGCTGGTGGCGCACCTGATCCTGGTCTTCTACCACAAGCACACGCAGTTCCCGGGTGCCGGCAAGACCAACAACAACGTCGTGGGCATGCCGCTGCTGCCGGTCTACATGGCCAAGGCCGGAGGCTTCTTCTTCCTGGTCTTCGGTGTGATCTCGGTGATCGCCGCGATCGCCAGCATCAACCCGGTGTGGGCGATCGGCCCCTACCGGCCCGACCAGGTGTCCACCGGCGCCCAGCCCGACTGGTACATGGGCTTCGCCGAGGGTCTGGTGCGTGTCATGCCGGGCTGGGAGTGGAACTTCTGGGGCCACACCCTCAACTTCGGTGTGCTGATCCCGATCCTGGTCTTCCCGCTGGTCCTGGTCGCGATCGCGGTCTACCCGTTCATCGAGTCCTGGGTCAAGGGCGACAAGCGCGAGCACCACATCCTGGACCGCCCGCGCAACGTCCCGACCCGTACCGGCTTCGGTGTCGCCTGGCTCGTCGCGTACTTCGTGATGCTGATCGGTGGCGGTAACGACCTGTGGGCGACGCACTTCCACCTGTCGATCAACTCGATCACCTGGTTCGTGCGGATCGCGTTCTTCGTCGGACCGGTGCTGGCCTTCATCGCCACCAAGCGGATCTGCCTGGGCCTTCAGCGGCGCGACAAGGACAAGGTGCTGCACGGCCGCGAGTCCGGCATCATCAAGCGCCTGCCGCACGGTGAGTTCATCGAGGTCCACGAGCCGCTCGACCAGGAGCAGCTGCACCTGCTCACGCAGCACGAGCAGCCCGCGCCGCTCGAGCTGGGCCCGGAGGTCGACGAGAACGGTGTGGAGCGCAAGCTGTCGCGCTCGCAGAAGCTGCGCGCCAAGCTCTCCAAGGCTTACTACGGCGAGGACAACGTCATCCCGAAGGCCACGGTCGAGGAGTACAAGGAGATCAGCAGCGGCCACGGCCACCACTGATCACCGCAGCGCTTCCTGGCGCACCGTAGGTAGTACGCCACCCAGAGGGCCCCGTCCGTTTGATCGGACGGGGCCCTCCGGCGTGTCCGGCGGCTCGATAGGGTGACGGCATAGGCAGGACACAATCCAGGAGAGTGGACCATGAACGTTGTGACCCCGGTTGGCGGCGACAGCGTGGCGGCCCACACCTGGCCGGAGCTCCTCAACGCCCTGCTCGCCGGCCGCGACCTCAGCGCGGACGACACCGCCTGGGCGATGGACAAGATCATGCGGGGCGAGGCCAGCGACGCCCAGATCGCCGGCTTCGCGGTGGCCCTGCGCGCCAAGGGCGAGACCGTCGCCGAGATCTCCGGCCTGGTGCGCACCATGTACGCGCACGCCCGGCTGATCGAGGTCCCCGGTCCCAGCGTCGACATCGTCGGCACCGGCGGTGACGGCGCCAAGACCGTCAACATCTCCACGATGTCCTCGATCGTGGTCGCCGGCACCGGTGCCAAGGTCGTCAAGCACGGCAACCGCGCCGCCTCCTCGGCCAGCGGCGCCTCCGACGTCCTGGAGAAGCTCGGCGTCAATCTCGACCTCACCCCGCAGCGGGTCACCGAGGTCGCCCGGGAAGCGGGCATCACCTTCTGCTTCGCGGTGAAGTTCCACCCCTCGCTGCGGCACGTCGCCAACGCGCGGGCCCAGCTCGGCATCCGTACCACCTTCAACGTGCTCGGCCCGCTGACCAACCCCGCGAAGGTCCGCGCCCAGGCGACCGGTGTCGCGGACGCCCGGATGGCGCCGATCCTGGCGGGGGTGCTCGCCGAGCGCGGCTCGTCGGCGCTGGTGTTCCGCGGCGACGACGGCCTGGACGAGCTGACCACGACCGCGACCTCCCGGGTGTGGATCGTCCGGGACGGCACGGTGCGCGAGGAGTCCTTCGACCCCCGGGACGTGGGCATCCCCCTGGTGCCGGTGGAGGCGCTGCGCGGCGCGGACGCCTCGTACAACGCGGATGTGGCCCGCCGGCTGCTGGACGGGGAGACCGGCCCGGTGCGGGACGCGGTGCTGCTGAACGCCGCGGCGGCGCTGGTCGCCCTGGAGCCGGCGGACGCCCCGCTGGCCGAGCAGATCCGGGCCGGGATCGAGCGCGCCGCCGCCTCGGTCGACTCCGGCGCGGCCAAGCGGGCGCTGGAGCGCTGGGTGGCCGCCAGCAACACATGAGCGCGCGGTAACGCAGGGTGTGACGCAAGGCCCCGTCCGTCATATGGACCGGGCCTTGCGCCTCTTTGCCCGTGTGGCATGATTCTGCCCAGGTCACGAGTGACAGCGATGCAGGCCCCGGCCCGCTGTCCGGCAACCCTCCTTCCGTGGCGGGGTGCCCCGGGTGATGACCAGGCCGTAGGCAGCGAGGTCTGCGGCAAGCGCGGATCCCTCGCCAGGGATCCTGGTCCCCGAGGGAGAACTTCCGTGAATCAGCGAATGCGATAGGGCCCGACGGCCCCTTTCCCGCATCCCTTTTTCCTTTCCGCCGCGGTGCCCCGGCGCGCCCTCCCGCACCCCCGCACGCGGCGAATTCGCTTACCTCTCACGGGAGTTCGCCATGTCTGTTTCCGCCGTTGCCGCCGACCGCTCCGTCTGTGCCCCGCTGCCGGTTCTCGGCCGGGATGTCCTCGTCCCGCTCGTGACCGGCGGCGAGGTCGACTACGCCGCGCTGGACTACGCCGCCAGCGCCCCCGCCCTCCAGCGGGTCTGGGACGACGTGGCGGCCTACGCCCCGTACTACGGCAGCGTGCACCGCGGCGCCGGATACCTCTCGCAGCTGTCCACCGACCTCTTCGAGAACAGCCGCCGCACCATCGCCGAGTTCCTCGGCTGCCGCATCGAAGGGGGCCCGGGCGAAGCCCGGTCCGGCAAGGGCGGTGGTGGGCGACGGGAGGGCGACCAGGTCGTCTTCACCCGCTCCACCACCGACTCGCTGAACCTGCTCGCCGCCGTACTCCCCGAGAACACCCGGGTGTTCGTCTTCGAGACCGAGCACCACGCCTCGCTGCTGCCGTGGGAGCAGCGCTCCGACGTCGAGGTCACCTACCTCAACGCACCGCGCACCCCGCAACAGGCCGTGGACACCCTGGAGAAGGCGCTGGCCACCCGCGAGCCCTACGGTCCGGCGCTGGTCTGCGTGACCGGTGCGTCGAATGTGACCGGTGAGCTGTGGCCGGTGCGGGAGCTGGCGGCCGCCGCGCATGCGCACGGCGCCCGGATCGTGCTGGACGCGGCACAGCTCGTCCCGCACCACCCGGTGGACCTCGCCGAGCTGGACGTGGACTGGGTCGCGTTCTCCGGCCACAAGCTCTACGCGCCGTTCGGCGCCGGGGTGCTGGCCGGCCGCGCGGACTGGCTGCGGGACGCCGCGCCGTACCTGGCCGGCGGCGGCGCCAGCCGCAAGGTCTCCCGGCGCACGGACGGCGGGGTGGACGTCGAGTGGCACACCACCGCGGCCCGGCACGAGGCCGGTTCGCCCAACGTCATCGGCGCCTACGCCATCGCCTCGGCCTGCCAGGCCCTGACCGAGGCCGGCTTCGACGCCCTGGTCGCCCGCGAACAGGAGCTGATCGCCCGCCTCCGCGCCGGCCTGGCCGAGGTACCCGAGGTGAACGTGCTCTCCCTCTTCGGCGAGGACGCGGCACGCGTCGGCGTCCTCTCCTTCGTCGTCGAAGGCTGGAACAGCTCCCACTTCGCCGCCGCCCTGTCGGCCGAGTACGGCATCGGCGTCCGCGACGGCCTCTTCTGCGCCCACCCCCTCGTCCGCACCCTCCTCGGCAGCGAGCCCCAGGACCCCGGCGAGTGCGGCGCCCCCGAGGCGGCCCCCGGCGAGAAGTCCCTCAACGCCATCCGCGTCAGTTTCGGCGCCGGCACGCCCGATGAGCATGTCGACCGCTTCCTCGAAGCGGTCAAGGAGTTGGTGACGAACGGCGCCCGCTGGAACTACCAGACGGAGGACGGCCGTTGCGTCCCCGCGCGAAGCGCGGATTGATTCCCACGTTTTTGGCTTTCCGCTGCGCTTTGCCTTTGGCCCACGTTTTCGGCTGTCCCGCCGTGGGTGTTGCTCGCCGTTGCTCCCCCACTGCCTGAAGGGCGTGGGAGGTACCCCCAGCGGCGGGCGGGGTCCGCTGCGCGGGGCTGTCGGGTGCGGTGACGGGTGGGAAAAACCTTGGCGAGGGACCGGTAAGTGGTCCGGTGCGGCTCGTAGATCACATGCAATGGGCACGGGCACGGGCACGGCGCGGGCTTCGGCATGGTCAGGGGCATGGGTGGCCCGCCCCCACCCACCGTCACTCACTCCCCCAACGGGAGGGGACGGGCCGGAGGGGGCTGGTGTGTGGACGTAAAGCGAAGCAGTCCACACACCAGGCCCCGGAGGCCCGTCACCGCACCCACAGCCCCGCGCAGCGGACCGGCCCGCCGCAGGCGCAACGGCGAGCAACACCCACGGCGGGACAGCCGAAAACGTGGGAAAAAGACGGGCTAGGCCTCCAGCCCGATCGCAAAGGCGGCCTCAAGGTCATGCTGGCTATACGTGCGGAACGCGATATGCGTCTCCGTGGAGGCGACGCCGGGGACCTTGCTGATGCGGCCGGGGATGACGTCCGCGAGGTCGTCGTGGGCGGCGACGCGGACCATCGCGATGAGGTCGTGGGCGCCGGTGACCGAGTAGACCTCGCTGACGCCGTCCAGCGCGGCGATCTTTTCGGCGATCTCCGGGATCTGGTCCACGTTGGTCTTGATGAGCACGATCGACGTGATCACGGCTGGCTCTCTTCCTCGGTCGCCCGGTCGTTCGCCCTGGTGGCCCCCACACTATCCCTCCCGTAGCGGGCCCATGCGTAGAGGAAGCCGAGGGCGAAGCCGATGACATGGGCGAGGTAGGCGACGCCCGGTCCGCGGGGGTCGTCCTGTGCGGCCTGCCACTGGAGGACGAACCAGAACAGCAGGACGAGCCAGGCGGGGAAGCGCAGCGGCAGGAAGAACAGGAACGGGAAGAGGCTGGTGACCCGGGCCGTCGGGAACAGGTAGAGGAAGGCGCCCAGTACGCCGGAGATCGAGCCGGAGGCGCCGACCAGGGTCTGGCCCGAGTCGGCGTGGGCGGCCGCGTAGCCGAGCAGCGCCAGGTAGCCGATGATGAGGTAGAAGGCGGTGAACGGCAGCCGGCCCATGCGCGCCTCGGCCATCGCGCCGAAGACGTAGAGAAACAGTATGTTGCCGAGCAGGTGCAGCCAGCTGCCGTGCACGAACAACGCGGTGAGCGGCGTGACCAGGGCCCGTACCGAGCCGCTCCACAGATCCAGCGGGATCACGCCCCACCGCTCGAAATAGGCGGTCTGGGCCTTCAGCAGGGCGTCGCCGGTGCCGTATATCCGGTTCAGGCCGGAGGCGGGGCCGAGCACGAAGACCGCGCAGCACAGGCCGATCAGCACATTCGTCATCCGCGAGAACACCGCGGTCAGGGACCGGGTGGGGTGCGGACGGCGGGGGAGGAGACCGGACGAGCGGGGAGAACGGGGAGAGGGGGCCGGCGCCGTCATGAAGTGATCATGGCTCAATGCGGGCAATCGGGACAGAGCGCCTCGCCGGGTCCCGGCACCCGGGCGGGGCCCGCACCCGCCCCCCGTCAGGCCGTAGGGTTACAGGCAGTACTTTGCGTACTTCCGCAGTCCGACGGCGCACCGCGTGAACCGCGCAGCAGCACATGACGAAGAGCATGAAAGAGGACGACACGATGGCTGTTCCCCTGCCGACGGCCGAAACCCGGTGGCGCTGCACGCTGTGCGGCAACCTCACGCGTTTCGACGTGACCCGCCAGGCCAAGGTGGTGGAGTACGTCCACCTGGACCTGGCCGGGGACCCGAAGGTGGAGGAGCGCGAGGTCCTCAGTGAGAGCATCGAGTCCGTGCGCTGCCGCTGGTGCAACGCGGTCGACCAGATCGAGCTGGTGGACCGTCCGGGCGCGAACGCCTGAGATCGGAGCGATGCAGCCGTGGTGGACCGTCCAGAAGGGGAGCCGGGGGCCCAGCGTGACGACGTACCCGAGGGTGCGGCGGACGAGGTGCTCGACCGACCGCTGCCCGAGGGCGTACGGCGCCGTGTCGTGGCGCTCACCGCGGAGTCGTTCGGCGCGCTGACGGTCGCCGAACTCCCGCCCCCGCTGCGGCAGTACGCCCGGTTCACCCCGACTCGTCGGGCCAAGTTCGCCGGAAACGCGATGGCCGCGGCGCTGGAGAGCGACGCGGTCTTCCGGCAGCGGATCGCCGGCAAGCTGCACGAGGCGCAGCCGGAGCTGGCCGCGGCGCTGGAGCACGGCAACCCGCCCGCGGCCGCCGATCCGCTCGATGTCGCGGCGGCGGCCTATGTGCTGCGGCCCGAGGGCTGGGTCAAGCTCGTGGCGGCGGCCGGCGAGGAGGCCCAGCGGGCGCGCGCCGAGCGGGCCGGCGAGGAGGCCGAGCGGGAGCTGGCCCGGCTGCGCGAGGAGCTGGCGCAGGCGCGTGGCGAGGCCCGTACGGAGGCCGACCGTATCCGGGTGGACCTGGACGCGGTGCGCAAGGAGAACGAGTCGCTGCGGCGCAAGCTGCGCAGTGCGCTGAGCGACGTCAAGCGCGGTGAGGCGGCGGTCCGTAAGGCCGAGGCCGCGCTGACGGAGGAGCGGGACCGGGCGGCCACCGAGAAGACCTCCGCGGACAGTGAAGTGCGCCGGCTCAAGGGCCGGATCGCCGAGGCCGAGACGGCGCTGGAGACCAGCCGGCGCTCCGCCCGCGAGGGCCGCAGCGTCGAGGACATGCGGCTGCGGCTGCTGCTGGACACGGTCCTGGACGCGGCCCAGGGGCTGCGCCGCGAACTGGCCCTGCCGCCCGCGAACGTGCACCCGGCGGACACCGTCGAGGCGGTCGCGCCGGGGCGGATGACGCCCAAGGACATCGCGACCCGGGCGCTGTCGGAGATGGATCCGGCGCTGCTCGACCAGCTTCTCGCCCTGCCGCAGGCGCATTTGGTGGTGGATGGCTACAACGTCACCAAAACCGGCTATCCGACCATGCCGCTCGAAAAGCAGCGGCTGCGGCTGCTGGGCGGTCTCGCGGTGCTGGCGGCGCAGACCGGTGCCGAGATGACCTGTGTCTTCGACGGGGCGGAGCTGGCGGCGCCGGTGCTGCTCGCACCGCCGCGCGGGGTCCGGGTGCTGTTCAGCAAACCGGGCGTAACGGCCGATGAGTTGATTCGTCAGCTGGTAAGGGCCGAACCGCCCGGCCGTCCGGTCGTCGTGGTCTCCACGGACCGGGAAGTGGCCGACGGTGTGGCGAAGGCCGGCGCGCGCCCGGTCGCATCCGCCTTGCTTCTCAAGCGACTTGCCCGTACCTGACGCACGCCCCTCGTCGAGGCCGCCGGACGCGGGAATTCCCCTGCACTCGTCTCTGAGCGTCAAGTGGCGCTTACTGCCTGTGTGATGTTGGTAAAGGATGGGGTTGGTGGCGCAGAATTTTCCCGTGAGGATTTGAAGCGATCACAACTCCGTTACTAAGGTCAGCCCCGAACCTTCATGCAGATGATCATCCAACCGGGATGAACAGTGAAGGAACCGCCGAGTCCGCGGCGTTCACGCGGAGCCGGGGTCTCACCCCCCCCACTTCCCGGTAGGCGGCTGGAGGAAGAAGGAGCTCGCCCCCGTGGCGTCCCACCGTCGACCCAAGCAGCCGAGCCGTACCCGCGTGACCGTGCTCACCGCCACCGCCGCGGCGGCCGTCGCCCTCTCGTCCCAGGCCGCCCAGGCCGACCCCCAGCAGTCGAAGAAGGACGTCAAGTCCGAGGTCGACAAGCTCTACGGGGAGGCCGAGCAGGCCACCGAGAAGTACAACGGCGTCAAGGAGCAGCAGGAGAAGCTCCAGAAGGAGGTCGACGACCTCCAGGACAAGGTCGCCCGCGGTCAGGGGGAGCTCAACCAGCTCCGCAAGGGCCTCGGCGCGGTCGCCTCCGGCCAGTACCGCAGTGGCAGCATCGACCCCTCGGTCCAGCTGTTCCTCTCCGGCGACCCGGACACCTACCTCGAAAAGGCCGCCACGCTCGACCAGTTGAGCGGCAAGCAGGCCGACCAGCTGAAGACCATCGCGGACAAGCAGCGCCGGCTCGCCCAGGAGCGCGCGGAGGCCGCGGGCAAGATCAAGGACCTCTCCGAGACCCGCAAGGCGCTCGGTGACAAGAAGGACGAGATCAAGGGCAAGCTCGGCAAGGCGCAGGAGCTGCTCAACAAGATGACCGCCAAGGAGCGGGCGGCCATGCAGGCCGAGGAGAACCGCGCCAACCGCAGCAACGAGCGGGTCGACCTCGGCGATGACGTTCCGGCTTCGGGCCGCGGTGCGGCCGCCCTTCAGGCCGCGCAGTCCAAGATAGGTTCGCCGTACGTCTGGGGCGCCACCGGCCCGTCGTCCTTCGACTGCTCGGGTCTGACCTCCTGGGCGTACCAGCAGGCCGGCCAGTCGCTGCCGCGCACCTCGCAGGCACAGGCCAGCGCCGGTACCCGGATCAGCTCGCAGAGCGCCCTCAAGCCCGGCGATCTGGTGCTCTTCTACAGCGACCTGCACCACATCGGCCTCTACGCGGGCAACGGCCAGGTCCTGCACGCACCGAAGCCGGGCGCCAACGTGCGCTACGAGTCGATCAACAACATGCCGTTCATGTATGGCGTGCGGGTCTGAGAAGCCGCACACCCCCCTCAACCTGCCGCCCGAACGGGCGAATTGCGGCCCCGGCCGCTGACCTGCCGCCCCGCCGGTGACCTGCACAGTCACCGGCGGGGCGGCTTTTTGCCGAGGTATGAGGGTTTTGGGCAGGTGTGCACGGGCCCGTACTCTCTGCCCGCGCAGCATCCGGTTCACCGCGCGCCCTCCCGGGGCGGCGGGGCTTCCCCCGAGCTCTCGGCTGCGCTCGAGCAGGGGGGACCCCCATGGAAGGAGTGCGGCTCTCGTGGTGTCCCACCGCCGTACCTCGCAGCACGCCCAGACCACCCTCGCCGGAGTGACCGTGGTGTCGGCCGCCCTGGCGACCGCGGCCGCCGCGCTGTCGGCGCCACCGGCCGCCGCGGACCCCGCGGACGGCCCGTCCGCGGGCCGGGCGGCGGCGACCGCCCGGGTCGACAGTCTCTACGTCCAGGCGGAGCGGGCCACCGAGAAGTACAACGGCGCACAGGCCCGGACCAAGAAGCTGCGCCATGAGGTGGCGGCCCTCCAGGACCGCACCGCCCGCGCCCAGGAGCGGGTCAACCGGATGCGCGGCCGGCTGGGCGCGCTGGCCGCCGCCCAGTACCGGTCGGGCGGGATCGACCCCACGGTCCGGCTGATGCTCTCCGAAAGGCCCGACACCTACCTGGAGAAAGCCTCCGCGCTCGACCGGCTCGGCCACCGGCAGGCCGATGAGCTGCACGGCCTCCAGGCGGCCCAGCGCTGCCTGGAGCAGCAGCGCAGGGAGACCGTCCGCAAGCTCACCGAGCTGGAGGCCGGTCGCAAGGCCGTCGCCCGCCACAAGAAGGCCGTACAGCGCAAGCTGGCCACCGCGCGACGGCTGCTGAACGCGCTCCCCAAGAGCGACCGGGCGGCCTACGAGCGGGCCTCCCGGAGCGACGGGCACCGCGAGGCGGCCCCGGACCTGGGCGGCGCCGCACCGGCCTCCGGGCGGGCCGCCGCCGCCGTCGCCGCGGTGCGCGCCGCGGTCGGCCGCCCGTACGCCTGGGGGAGCAGCGGCCCCTCGTCCTTCGACTGCTCCGGACTCACCCAATGGGCCTACGGCCGGGCCGGAGTCTCCCTCCCGCGTACCTCCCAGGCCCAGCGGGGCGCCGGCCGGCAGGTGCCGATCGGCCAGGCACGCCCCGGTGACCTGGTCATCTACCGTTCGGACGCCAGCCATGTCGGGATGTACGTCGGCAACGGCCAAGTGGTGCACGCGCCCTACCCCGGCGCACGGGTCCGCTACGACCCCGTCGGGATGATGCCGATCTCGGCCGTCACCAGGCCCTGAGGCGGATCTCCGCGTTTTTGCCCGGGCCGGGCCGGATCTACGATCGTCCGCATGTCACACCAGTGGGCGAGACGCCGGCCGTCGCGGGCCGGGGCGGCGGGCTGCGCCGCCCTTCTTCTCGCGCTGCTCGCCCCGCTGGCCGGCTGCGGGCCCGCGGGCGCCCCGCCGGCACCGGCCCGCTTCCCCGACGTCCAGCGGATGCTCGTCGCCCGCGCGCGGGCCGTCGAGCGGCAGGACGCGGCGGGCTTCCTCGCCTCCGTCGACCCGCGGGCCACCGGCTACCGCGACCGCCAGCGCGCGATGTTCGCCCACCTGAAGGGCGTGCCGCTGGCCGACTGGCACTACGACCTCGACTCCACCGACGCCTTCCCGCTCCCGGCCGACGGCGACCGGACGCGGCTGGCCGCGAAGGTGCGGCTGCGCTACCGCCTCAAGGGCTTCGACACCGCGCCGGTGCACGCCGTCCAGTACCTCACCCTGACCGAGCGCGACGGCCGCTGGCTGATCTCCTCGGACACCGATGGCGCTGCGGCCGGCCGCAGCGGCACCCGCCAGCTGTGGGACCAGGGGCCGGTGAAGCTGGTCCGCGGCCGGTACAGCCTGGTGCTCGGCGGCGGCGCGCGGCGGGCGCGGCTGAAGGACCTGGCGCACCGGGTGGACCGGGCGGTGCCCGCGGTCTCCGCGGCCTGGAAGGGGAAGTGGTCGCAGAAGGTCGTGGTGGAGGCGCCGGAGTCGGTGGAGGGGATGGCGCAGCTGATGGGCAGCGACGATCCGTCCGGTTACGCGGGGATCGCGGCGGTCACCACCGGGGAGGCCGGGGTCTCGACGACCGCGCCCGCGGACCGCGTGATCATCAACCCGGACGCGTACGAGGAGCTCAACGACCTGGGCCGCCGGGTGGTCCTCACCCACGAGACCGCCCATGTCGCCACCCGTACGGCCACCACGCCGGCCACCCCGCTGTGGCTCTCCGAGGGCTTCGCCGACTGGGCCGCCTACCGCGGCATCCGCCGCAAGGCCGCCCTCACCGCCCCCGAACTCACCCACGCGGTCGCCGCCGGCAAGCTCCCCGCCCGTTTGCCGACCGATGAGGACTTCGGCTTCAAGGCGGGCGCCGACCGGCTGGCGAAGGCGTACGAGGGCAGCTGGCTGGCCTGCCGGATGATCGCGGAGAAGTGGGGCGAGGCCAAGCTGCTCGCCTTCTACCGGGCGGCGGGCAAGAGCGCGGCCCAGGTCTCGGCGGGGAGCGCGGGGGCCCCGATCGAGGCGGCCTCGTCGGCCACGGCGGCCTCCTCGCGCTCCCGTTCGGCCACCCCGGTCGCCCGCCCCGGAGAGCGGCCGAAGGCCCGCGCCGAGCGGACCGACCACGCCATGCGCAGCCAACTGGGCGTCAGCATGGCGGAGTTCACCCGGCAGTGGCGCGCCTTCGTACGGAAACAGCTGGCGCGCTGAGCGGGGCGGACGGGCTCACGGCGACGGTGGCGCGCCCTCCGTCCGGGGCCGCGGGGCGGTGCCGGTGAGCTCCGGCGGAGCGGCGGGGGCCCCGGCGACCGGACGGCGGGCGCGCACCACGCCGGCGATGCCGGTCCGCCCGCGCCCGGTCCGCCCGCGCCCGCTCGGCCCGCGTCCGTCGCCCCGTGTAGAGACCCACAGCCGCCGGCAGGCGATCAGCGACGCGGCGACCAGCAGCCCGTTGCGTACGGCCAGCAGCGCGATGCCCCACGGATCGCTCGCGACGACCTGGGCGAACCCGACGGGGAACTCCAGCAGGGTGACCCCGGTGGCGATCAGGACCAGCACCACCGGCAGCGTCTGCCGGGCGGCACGTACGGTCACACAGACCGCGCCGAGCCCCACCAGCCACAGCATGTACTGCGGGCTGATCACCCGGCTGGTGGTCGTGAACAGCAGGGTGGCGGTGAAGGCGGCCTCGCACAGCGTCCCGGGGCGCAGCTCCCGGACCCGCACCCGCCACAGGAACAGCCAGCCCACGGCGGCCAGACTCAGGGTGAGCGCCACGGTGCCGGCGAACGGGACACCCGGGCCGAGGAACTCCAGCGAGCCGTAGTTCAGCAGCACCTGACCGTCCCACCCGTAGTGGCGGGCGACATGGAAGACCAGCGCGCCGAGCGACTCGACCTCCGTACCGCGGTCGCGCTGGAAAGTGAGGAAGGCCAGCGCGCCCGGTGCGGCGGCCACGAGGAGCACGGTCAGCCCGGCCGCGGTGCCGGCCGCGGTCCGCCACAGCGCGCGGGCCCGGCGGCCGCGCAGCGCCGCCCCGGTCAGCAGCAGCGCGGGCCAGACCTTCAGCAGCGCCCCGAAGGCGATCAGCGCGCCCGCCACCCGCGGCCGCCGGACGGCGGCGAACAGCGCGGCGACGGCGACCGCGGTGACCATCAGGTCGTAGCGGGCGTAGGCCGTCGGGCCCAGCAGCGCCACCCCCGCGATCCACACCCAGGCGCCGGCCGCCCGGTGCTCCGCACGGCGGCCGGCCCGCAGCAGGAGCGCCAGCGTCGCCGCGTCCGTGACCAGGATCAGGGTGAAGAAGGCCGTGGCGTAGTCCAGGAACGGCAGCAGACCGGGGGAGAGGATCGCCAGCGCCGCGGCCGGCGGGTACTGCCAGGTCACATCGTTCAGCGGGAAGGTGCCGGTCTTCAGGACACCGGACCAGCCCTGGTAGATCACCGAGACATCGGTGGTGACGTCCGGCCCCGGCAGCACCAGCACCCTCAGGACGCACAGCAGGACCACCGCCCGGGTCGCGGCCCAGACCGCGACCGGGAGCCACACCCCGCGCGCTCTGCTGATCCTGTCCATCGTCACCTCGTCGTTCTCGCCTGCCGTCGGCCGCCTGCCGTCGGCCGCCTGCCGTCGGCCGCCTGCCGTCGGCCGCCTGCCGTCGGCCGCCTGCCGTCGGCCGCCGGCGCCGCTCGCGGCCGTGGACCCGGCGCCCTGCTCACTGTCCCGTGCGTACCGCGCTGCCCGCTCGTGCCTGCTGCATGATGCCGGGCGCGGCTGTCATGACCGTAGAGCAGGCACGGGCGTGGCGGGGTGGCCGGCCGCCCACCCGGCGCCGGCGGGTACTGTCGGGCCACGACCGCCGAGACCGACCGCCGAGAGACCATCGTGCACAAGACCTTGATCGTCACGAACGACTTTCCGCCGCGGCCCGGCGGCATCCAGGCATTCCTGCACAGCATGGCACTGCGCCTGGACCCCACCCAGGTCATCGTCTACGCCTCGACCTGGAAGCGCAGCGAGGAGGGGCGCGCGGCCACCGCCGCCTTCGACGCCGATCAGCCGTTCCCGGTGATCCGGGACCGTACGACGATGCTGCTGCCCACCCCGAGGGTGACCCGGCGGGCCACCGGGCTGCTGCGGGAACACGGCTGCTCCTCCGTCTGGTTCGGGGCGGCGGCGCCGCTCGGGCTGATGGCGCCCGCGCTCCGGGCGGCCGGCGCCCGCCGCATCGTGGCGACCACGCACGGCCACGAGGCGGGCTGGGCGCAGCTGCCGGCCGCCCGGCAGCTGCTGCGCCGGATCGGTACGGGGACGGACACGCTCACCTACCTCGGCGAGTACACCCGCTCGCGGATCGCCGGTGCGCTCACCCCGGAGGCCGCCGCGCGGATGGTCCAACTCCCGCCCGGCGTCGACGAGAAGACCTTTCACCCCGGTTCGGGCGGTGACGCCGTACGGGACCGGCTCGGGCTCACCGGGCGGCCGGTGGTGGTGTGTGTCTCGCGGCTGGTCCCGCGCAAGGGCCAGGACACCCTGATCGAGGCGATGCCGGCCGTCCTGGCCGCGGTGCCGGACGCGGTGCTGCTGATCGTCGGCGGCGGCCCGTACGAGAAGGAACTGCACGCGCTGGCCCAGGAGAAGGGCGTCGCGGAATCGGTGCGCTTCACCGGCGCGGTCCCGTGGGAGGAGCTGCCGGCCCACTACGGCGCCGGCGATGTCTTCGCGATGCCGTGCCGCACCCGCCGCGGCGGGCTCGATGTCGAGGGCCTCGGCATCGTCTACCTGGAGGCATCCGCCACCGGCCTGCCCGTGGTGGCGGGCGACTCGGGCGGCGCCCCGGACGCCGTCCTGGAGGGCGAGACGGGCTGGGTCGTCCCCGGCGGGTCCCCGGCCCCCACCGCCGACCGCATCGTCACCCTGCTCCGGGACCCCGCGCTGCGCCGCTCTATGGGCGAACGCGGCCGCGCCTGGGTGGAGGAGAAGTGGCGCTGGGACCTGCTGGCGGAGCGGCTGAAGGAACTCCTCTGAGCGAGCCGCCCGCGGCCCGGGTCCCATGAGAATCCGCCGCCGTGGCGTGGCCACGACGGCGGATTGCGGGTGCGCCGAACGGCCCGGCGGGGGCCGGTCCCTACGCGCGGTAGAGCGCCTCGATGTCCTCCGCGAAGTCCTTCGCGACCACGTTCCGCTTGAGCTTCAGCGACGGCGTGACATGGCCCGACTCCTCGGTGAACTGGGTCGGCAGGATACGGAACTTGCGCACCGACTCGGCCTTGGAGACGGCCGCGTTGCCGTCGTCGACCGCGCGCTGGACGGCGGCCAGCAGCTCCGGGTCCTCGGCGATCTGGGACGGCGTCACATCGGCGGGATGGCCGTGCTCCTCGGCCCAGCGGGGCAGGAACTCCTCGTCGAGGGTGACCAGCGCGCCGATGAACGGCCGGCCGTCGCCGACGACCATGCACTCGGCGATCAGGGCGTGCGCCCGGATCCGGTCCTCGATCACGGCCGGGGCGACGTTCTTGCCGCCCGCGGTGACCAGGATCTCCTTCTTGCGGCCGGTGATGGCGAGGTAGCCGTCCTCGTCGAGGGTGCCGAGGTCGCCGGTGTGGAACCAGCCGTCGGACAGCGCCTCCTTGGTGGCCGAGGGGTTGTTCCAGTACTCGGTGAACAGATGCTCGCCGTGCAGCAGCACCTCGCCGTCGTCGGCGATCCGCACGACCGAGCCGGGCAGCGGCTGGCCGACGGTGCCGATCTTCTGCCGGTCCCACGGGTTGAAGGCGGTGGCCGCACAGGACTCCGTCAGGCCGTAGCCCTCCAGGACGGTGAAGCCGATACCGCGGTAGAAGTGGCCCAGGCGTTCACCGAGCGGGGCGCCGCCGGAGATGGCGTGGGTGGCGCGGCCGCCGAGGACGGCGCGCAGCCGGCCGTACACGAGCCGGTCGAAGACCTTGTACTTCAGCTTCAGACCGAACGTCGGGCCCGCCGGGGTGTCCAGCGCGCGGCTGTAGGCGATCGCGACGTCCGCCGCCTTGTCGAAGATCTTGCCCTTGCCGTCGGCCTGCGCCTTGGCCCGCGCCGAGTTGTAGACCTTCTCGAAGACCCGGGGCACGCCCAGGACCAGCTTCGGGCGGAAGGAGGCGAGGTCGTCGGTGAGGTTCTTGATGTCGGGGGCGTGGCCCAGCTTGATGGGCGCCATCACCGCGGCGACCTGCACCAGCCGGCCGAAGACATGCGCGATGGGGAGGAAGAGGAGCACCGAGGACTCGCCGGTGCGGAACAGCGGCCGCAGCCGCTCGACGATGTTGCCGCACTCGGCGAAGAAGCTGCGGTGGCTGAGCACACAGCCCTTGGGGCGGCCGGTGGTGCCGGAGGTGTAGACGATGGTGGCGGGCGAGTCCGCGTCGGCGAGCGCGCTGCGCGCCTCCACCTCGTCGTCGGAGATGTCGGCGCCCGCGGCCTGGAGCCGGGCGATGGCGTCCCGTTCGATCTGCCAGATGTTCTCCAGCTCGGGCAGCCGGTCGCGGACCGACTCGACGGTCGCCTCGTGGGTGGGGCTCTCCACCAGGCAGGCCACCGCGCCGGAGTCGCCGAGGATCCACTGGATCTGCTCGGCGGAACTGGTCTCGTACACGGGGACGGTGATCGCGCCGGCGCTCCAGATGGCGAAGTCCAGCAGTGTCCACTCATATCGGGTGCGCGACATCAGACCGACCCGGTCGCCGGGCCGGACCCCGGAGGCGATCAGGCCCTTGGCGGCGGCGCGGACCTCGGCGAGGAAGGTGGCGGCGGTGACGTCCTGCCACGCTCCGTTCACCTTGCGTCCCATGACGGCAACATCCGGGTGCTGCGCGGCATTTCGGCGGATGAGATCCGTCAGATTGCCGTCCGCGGGGACCTCGTACAGGGCCGGAAGGCTGAACTCGCGCAAGACTGCTGCTCCTCAAAAGCGCCGGCGCCACGACGCTGTGTGCTGCACCGGCGGCGGTCCACGATCATGCAAGGGGGATTGGACTGCCCGGACGTTACCCATCGGTATCGCAGTTGGGATAGGGGGGAACGGCCAGATGTTCGATGCGTCACAGCTGCGGGACACGCCATGGGGACTGACCCGCGCAGACTAGACCAATGGGTAGGTGACCCGAAAGTAACTCCGGGTCCGGGGCCCCGTCTCCCGTCGGCCGCGCACGAGATCTAGGGTGACGCCATGCGTGTGCATGTGGTCAGTGACGTACATGGCAACAGCCGGGACCTCGCGGCGGCCGGAGCCGGCGCCGATGCCCTGGTCTGCCTCGGTGACCTGGTCCTTTTCCTTGACTATGCGGACCACTCGCGCGGCATCTTCCCCGACCTCTTCGGCGTCGCCAACGCGGACGCACTGGTCGAACTGCGCACCGCCCGCCGCTTCGAGGAGGCCCGCGCCCTGGGCCGCGAGCTGTGGGGCGCACTGGACCGTACGGGCGTGAGCCGGGAGTCGGTCATCGAGGGCGCGGTCCGCCGGCAGTACGCCGAACTCTTCGCCGCCTTCCCGGCTCCCACGTACGCCACCTACGGCAACGTCGACATACCGCGCCTGTGGCCCGAGTACGCCGGACCGGGCACCACCGTCCTGGACGGCCAGCGGGTGGAGATCGGCGGCCGGGTCTTCGGGTTCGTCGGCGGCGGCCTGACCACCCCCATGCGCACGCCCTACGAGATCAGCGACGAGGAGTACGCCGCCAAGATCGAGGCGGTCGGCGAGGTGGACGTGCTGTGCACCCATATCCCGCCCGACGTCCCCGAGCTCTGCTACGACACCGTCGCCCGCCGCTTCGAGCGCGGCAGCGCGGCCCTGCTGCACGCCATCCGCACCACCCGGCCGCGCTACTCCCTCTTCGGCCATGTGCACCAGCCGCTGGTCCGCCGGGCCCGGATCGGGGGCACGGAATGCGTCAATGTCGGCCACTTCAACGCGACCGGGACGCCCTATGTCCTGGAGTGGTGAGCCCGGACACCTCTGGTCGTGAGCCCGCAGGAGCGGGCCGGCCGGCCGCCCCGCCCCGTCGTTCCGGGCCTGCTGGTGTCCGCCCGCGTTCCCCCGCGCGGTAGCCTTCAGCAGCAGAGACACCGCGTTTCAGCAAGTCGGCGGACCGACATGAATCGGCATGGAGGAGTCACGGCGATGGCCGAACACACCAGCTCGAGCATCACGATCGAGGCGGCACCCGCCGAAGTGATGGGAGTGATCGCCGACTTTGACCGGTACCCGGAATGGACCGGAGAGGTCAAAGAGGCAGAGGTGCTCGCCAAGGACGACCGCGGCCGCGCCGAGCAGGTGCGCCTGCTGCTGGACGCCGGAGCGATCAAGGACGACCACACCCTCGCCTACACCTGGACCGGTGAGAACGAGGTCAGCTGGTCCCTGGTCAAGTCCCAGATGCTGCGCGCCCTCGACGGCTCCTACCGCCTCTCCGCGCTCGGCGACGGCGTGCGGACCGAGGTGACCTACCAGCTCACCGTCGACGTCAAGATCCCGATGCTCGGGATGATCAAGCGCAAGGCCGAGAAGGTCATCATCGACCGCGCGCTGGCCGGGCTGAAGAAGCGCGTCGAGAGCGGCCACGACGGCCCGCAGACGCCCGCCGACGAGGCCAAGAAGCTCTGAGCGTGCGCACCGTCCTCGTCACCGGCTCCGGCGGTGCGGGCCGCACCACGCTCGCCGCCGCGACCGCCCTGGCCGGCGCCCGCCGCGGCGAGCGGGCCCTGCTGCTCACCACGGGGAGCAGCGCACCGGAAACGGTGCTGGGCACGCCCCTCGGCGCCGACGCGCCCACGCCGATAGCCCCCGGTCTGCACGCCCGCCGTATCGACCCCGGCGACCGGTTCCGCCAGGAGTTCCTCGCGTTCCAGGAGCGCGCCGGCGCCGCCCTCGACCTGCTCGGCGCCGCCCCGCTCGACGAGGACGAACTCACCGAACTCCCCGGCTCCGAGGACTTCGCGCTGCTGCACGCGCTGCGCGCCGAACACGCCTCGGACGCCTGGGACCTCGTCGTCGTCGACATGCCCTCGGCCGCCGAAACGGTCCGGCTGCTCGCCCTGCCGGCCCAGGTGCGCCGCTATCTGCGCCGGCTGCTGCCGCCCGAGCGGCAGGCGGCCCGGGCGCTGCGCCCGGTGCTCGCCCAGCTGGCCGGCGTCCCGATGCCCGCCCAGAAGCTGTACGACGCCGCCGAGCGCTGGGAGACCGAACTCGCCGCCGTCCAGCGGACGATCGACGACCCCGGCACCTCCGTACGCCTGGTCACCGAGGCCGGTCCGGTCGCCGTCGCCACGCTGCGCAGCATCCGCGCCGGACTCGCGCTGCACGGCCGGCGCACCGACGGCGTGGTCGTCAACCGGCTGCTGCCCACCGGCTCGGCCGACCCGTTCCTCGCCGCGCTCTCCGGCAGCCAGCAGACCGCCCTCAAGGCGCTGCGCGAGGAGTTCCCCGACCTCCCCGTCCATGAGGTGCCGCACCTGGGCCGCGACCCCCAGGGCGTCGACGAGCTCGACGAGTTGATCGGCGGACCGGTGGGCGGGATCGGCGCGGCCGAGCCCGCCGACGGGCCGCACCCCGACCCCTGGACCGTCGAGGACCGGCTGGCCGCCGACGGCATCCTCGTCTGGCGGGTGCCGCTGCCCGGTGCCGAGCGCCGGGGCCTCGGCCTGGTGCGCCGCGGCGACGAGATCGTGGTCACCGTCGGCCGCTTCCGGCGGATCCGTACGCTCCCCTCCGCGCTGCGCCGCTG
Source organism: Streptomyces sp. NPDC127097 (assembly GCF_042724075.1). Classification (NCBI taxonomy): domain Bacteria; kingdom Bacillati; phylum Actinomycetota; class Actinomycetes; order Kitasatosporales; family Streptomycetaceae; genus Streptomyces; species Streptomyces sp. NPDC127097. Next base: position 34,685 of record NZ_JBHXFI010000054.1, read on the forward strand.
CACCGTCTCCGGCGCCGGACTGCGTGACGGCGCCCTGGAGATCCGCTTCACCCCGGATCCGGATCTGTGGCCCAAGAGCGACTGAACGCGCTACCACCGTTCGGGTAACGTCGAGGGTGGGCCCCGCCCCGACGTGCCCGTCCCGCACTGCTTCGCCGTACCGCCTCGCAGCAGGAGTCACGGAGTTCCCCATGAGTGATGCCACCGAGCGCCCCGCCGACCGCCAGGCCGAGTCCGATGCCGACGCCTGGGCGACCGCCTGCGCCGAGGACCTCGCGGCCGAGAAGGCCCGGCACCGCGCCGCCCACGGCCCGCAGCCGGGCAGCGCCGCCGAGGAACTGCGCAAGCTCGCGGAGGCGGTGACCGACAAGCTCGCCGGTATCCAGCTGCCCGGCGCGCTCGGCGGGATCGCCGCACAGGGCGCCGTCAACCAGCTGTTCAAGCAGGCCAAGGCGGCCGTCGAGCCGGTCATCGAGCGCAACCCCGATATCTTCGACCACCTCGCCGCGGCCGGCTCCGAGCTGCTCGCGGCCTACCGCTCCGCCGTCGAGGGCAGCGAGCGCCGCTGGACCCGTGAGGACCTCGGCGACCGGCCCGACGCCCGCCGCGAGGACGATCCGCGCGACGACGACGGCCCCACCGGCACCGAGCGGATCGACCTCGACTGAGCCCTCCGGGCCGCCGGTGTACGGGGGGTGTCCCCACCCCTACAGCCCGAAGAACGTGGGCGGCACCCCGGCCTCCGGTACGGTGGGTCCCGGCGGGGTTCGAGCGAAAAACTGAGGGACACATGGGACTCACCATCGGCGTCGACATCGGCGGCACGAAGATCGCGGCCGGCGTGGTCGACGAAGAGGGCTCGATCCTTGAGACGTGCCAGGTGCCGACTCCGCATGCCACCGATGCGCTGACCGAGGCCATCGCGGAGGCGGTACGCACCGTCGGCGCGGGCCATCGTGTCGAGGCCGTCGGCATCGGTGCCGCCGGCTATGTCGACGAGAAGCGCGCCACGGTCCTGTTCGCACCGAACATCGACTGGCGCCACGAACCGCTCAAGGACAAGGTCGAACAGCGCGTCGGCCTGCCCGTGGTGGTCGAGAACGACGCCAACGCGGCGGCCTGGGGCGAGTACAAGTTCGGCGCCGGCCAGGGGCACAGCGACGTCATCTGCATCACCCTCGGCACCGGCCTCGGCGGCGGCATCATCATCGGCAACAAGCTGCGCCGCGGCCGCTTCGGCGTCGCCGCGGAATTCGGGCACATCCGGGTCGTGCCGGACGGTCTGCTGTGCGGCTGCGGCAACCAGGGCTGCTGGGAGCAGTACGCCTCCGGCCGCGCCCTGCTGCGCTACGCCCGCCAGCGCGCCTTCGCCACCCCCGAGAACGCCCAGATCCTGCTGTCGCTCGGCGACGGCACCTCCGAGGGCATCCAGGGCCGGCACGTGAGCGAGGCCGCCCGCCAGGGTGACCCGGTCGCCATCGACTCGTTCCGCGAACTGGCCCGCTGGGCCGGCGCCGGGCTCGCCGACCTCGCCTCGCTCTTCGACCCGTCCGCGTTCATCGTCGGCGGCGGCGTCTCGGACGAGGGCGAACTGGTCCTGGAGCCGATCCGCAAGTCCTTCCGCCGCTGGCTGGTCGGCAACCAGTGGCGGCCGCACGCCCAGGTGCTCGCCGCCCAGCTCGGCGGCAAGGCCGGTCTGGTCGGCGCGGCCGACCTGGCGCGCCAGGGCTGACCGCCACCGGGCGCGCACGGCGCCCGCCCATCCGTACGGCACCGTCCGTCGCGCCCCGTGGGGGAGCGGCGGACGGTGCTCTATGTTGGCCCGCGTGACCCTCCCGGTGAGAGGACCTGCCGCCGTGATCTCGCTCCCCGCTTCCGCCACCGAGCCCGGCCCCGACGCCGGGGCATCAGGACACGGCGGTGCGGCCGTGATCCGGGTGCTCAGCTACAACATCCGCTCGCTGCGCGACGACCGGGCCGCACTGGCCCGGGTGATCCGGGCCTGCGCACCCGATCTCGTGCTGATCCAGGAGGCGCCGCGGTTCTTCCGCTGGCGCAAGGCCGCCGAGCGGCTGGCCCGCGCGGCCGGTCTGGTGTACGTCACCGGCGGCGGGACGACCGCGGGCCCGATGATCCTGTCCACCCTGCGCGCCCATGTGGAGCGTACGGAGGAGGTGCTGCTGCCCCGCACCCCCGGGCTGCACCAGCGCGGTTTCGCGATCGCCGTGGTCCGGATCGGCGGGGCCCGGCTCGGGGTGCTCAGCTGCCATCTCAGCCTCGCCGACCGGGAGCGCTACACGCAGGCGGGGCTGCTGCTGGAGCGGCTGGCCGCCCTGGACGTGCCGTACGCCGTCGCCGGGGGTGACCTCAACGACCGGCCGGCGGGCCGCAGCTTCCGGCGGCTGGCGGGGGCGCTCACGGACGCCTGGGCGGCCAAGCCGTGGGGCGGGGAGTTCACCTCCACGCCGCACGACCCGCATCAGCGGATCGACGCGATCTTCACCACGGCGGGCGTGGAGGTCCTGGGCTGCGGTGTGCCGCACGGGCTGGCAGGCGTACGGGAGGCCGACCTGCGGGCCGCCACGGATCATCTGCCGGTGCTGGCCGCACTGCGGGTGCCGGCCACCGGCTGACTCACACCACCGCGCCGCTGCCCGGCAGGTCGTTGTCGTCCTCGTCGTCGTCCTTCATCCGGGCCACCAGGGTGGCGAAGCCGCCGAGGAAGCCACCGATGCCCAGGACCGTGATCCACCACGTCACCGGCTGCTGGAGGAGCACCATGGCGACCAGCAGCAGCGGGCCGCCGATGACCGCGAGCCAGGCGAACTTGGCGGTGACATCGGCCTTCGGCAGCGGGGGCGGCTCGGGCGGGGTGAAGTGGCCCTCGTCGGTCTCGTCGAAGTCGTCGTCGGACGCCTCCGAGGGGGTCCAGTTGCGTGGGCCGACGCCCGGCGCGAAGACGACGAAGCTGCCCGGACGCGCGGCGTCGCCGGTGCCGTCCCCGGCTCCCTTGCCGTCCTTCCCCGCCGTGTCGGAGGGGGTGGCGCCCTCGGGCTTCTCGGCCGTGCCGTCCTTACCGGCCGCCTCGTCCGTCCCGTCGCCGTCGCCCGCGGGGAACGACGGCTGCTCGCCGTAGCCCGCCACGATCTCGGCCCAGGCGGCCTCCTCGTCCAGCGGGTCCCGGGGGTCGTGGGGGCTACGCTCCGCCACTGGCCGCCGTCCCCTCCTGCGCCGCGTCCGCCGCCTCCGGCGCGAGCCGGGCGATGAAGGCGAAGGTGTCCCGGAAGATCTGCTCGGCGTCGTGGTCCAGCGTCGCGACGTGGTAGCTGCGCTCCAGCAGCGTCTGGCGGACGTCGGTGGAGGAGACCCGGGCGAGGATCCGCTCGGAGTCCGCCGCCGGTACGACATGGTCCTGCGGGCTGGTCATCACCAGCAACGGCTGGGTGACGCCCGGGAGTTCGGAGTCGACCTGCCCGAAGAACCGGCGCAGCGAATGCGCGGCGTGCAGCGGCACCCGTTCGTAGCCGACCTCCTCGGCGCCGGGCTTGGCGATGTCGCTGACCACGCCCTTGGTGGTCCGTACGAGGTACCGCAGCACCGGGAGCAGCGGGGCGGCCGCGTCATGGAGCTTGTTGGCCGGGTTGACCACCGCCACCCCGCTGATCGCGTCGCCGTGCTTGGCGGCCAGCCGCAGCGCCAGCGCACCGCCCATCGACAGGCCGCAGACGAAGACCTTGGAGCAGCGCTCGGTCAGCGCGCGCAGCTCGCGGTCGACCTCGGCGTACCAGTCCTGCCACGTGGTGATCTGCATGTCCTGCCAGCGGGTGCCGTGACCGGGCAGCAGCGGGAGGGCGACCGTCAGTCCCCGGTCGGCCAGGTATTCGGCCCAGGGGCGGACGGACTGGGGGGAGCCGGTGAAGCCGTGGCACACGAGGACGCCGACCTCTCCGCCGTCACGGCGGAACGGCTCGGCTCCGGGAAGGAGCGGCACCGGGGGACTCCGATCGATGAGGGGCTGGCGAGTTACCTCAGGGTACGCAAAGTGACGGCAAGCGGGTAGGTCCGGCGGCGGCCGCGGCGCGAGTGCGCCACCGGGGCAGGTTAAGGTCTTTGCGTCACACACAGGAGGCAGTCGGTTGATCTACGGCGCAATGAAGTTTTCCATCGGCGGGTCGCTGAAGCTTGCCTTCAGGCCCTGGGTGGAAGGCATCGAGAACATCCCCGCCGAGGGTCCGGCGATCCTCGCGAGCAACCACCTGTCCTTCTCGGACTCCTTCTTCCTGCCCGCGGTGCTCGACCGCAAGGTCACGTTCATCGCCAAGTCCGAGTACTTCACCTCCCCGGGCGTCAAGGGCAAGCTGACCGCCGCGTTCTTCAAGGGCGTGGGCCAGCTGCCGGTCGACCGCTCGGGCGGCCGCGGCGCGGGCGAGGCGGCCATCAAGAGCGGTATCGAGGTCCTGGAGCGCGGTGAGCTGTTCGGCATCTACCCGGAGGGCACCCGCTCCCCGGACGGCCGGCTCTACCGCGGCAAGCCGGGCGGGCTGGCACGGGTGGCGCTGGCCACCGGCGCGCCGGTCATCCCCGTGGCGATGATCGACACCGAGAAGGTGCAGCCGCCGGGCAAGATCGTGCCGAAGATGATCCGGCCGGGCATCCGTATCGGCAAGCCGCTGGACTTCACCCGTTATCAGGGCATGGAGGGCGACCGCTTCATCCTGCGGTCGGTCACCGACGAGGTCATGTACGAGATCATGAAGCTGTCCGGCCAGGAGTACGTCGACATCTACGCGACCGCGGCCAAGCGGCAGATCGCCGAGGCGGCGAAGGCCGAGGCGAAGCAGCAGGCCGAGGCGGAGCAGGCCAGGAAGGCAGCCGCCGAATAGGCGGGCAGAGCCGAGTCCGGGCGCGGATGCGTCCGGCGACGGGGGGAAGCCGGCAATGACGGATGCGGAGATACGGGCCGTGCGCGGCGGCCCGGCGGCCAAGGGCAGGAGCAAACCGCCGAAGGTGCTGCGGATGTCCGTCGAGCTGCCGCTGTGGCGTGCGCTCACCGGCTACCGGATCCTGACCCTCGTCTACGCCCTGTGCCTGGTCGGGCTCGCCTACCCGGAGTACGAGCACCCGCTGGGCGCCGTCGCCTACATGGGCGCGCTCACCGTCTGGATGGTGCTGACCTGGCGCCGGACGACCTCCGCGGAGCGCTGCACCCGGCACTTCCTGCTCGGCGACCTCGGTTTCGCGGTCGGCGGCATCCTGCTCACCCCGCTGGTCGACACGCACGCCCGCATCATGGACGGGTCGCCGACGCTGCCCTCCATCTGGACGGCGGGCGCCGTCCTGGGCTTCGCGATCAAGGGCGGCTGGCGCTGGGCCGCGGTGGCGTCCAGCGCGGTGGCGGTGGCCAACCTCATCGAGCGCCAGGAGCCGGCCCGCGACACCGTCCACAACGTGGTGCTGGTGTGGGTGGCCAGCGTCGCCATCGGCTATGTCGTCGAGGTGGCCCGGGCCAGTGAGCGCACCCTCGCCCGTGCCCTCCAGATAGAGGCCGCGACCCGGGAGCGGGAGCGGCTGGCCCGCGACATCCATGACAGCGTGCTCCAGGTCCTGGCGATGGTGCAGCGGCGCGGCGCCGCGATCGGCGGCGAGGCGGCCGAACTGGGCCGGATGGCCGGGGAGCAGGAGGTCGCGCTGCGGACCCTGGTCGCCGGCGGGCTGGTGACGCCGCCGCGCGGGGGCGGGCCGGACGGTGCGGCGCCGACCGTGCCGCACCCGGCCGACGGGAGCGAGCCGGACGACGGCGACGCCGCCGCCCCGACCGCCCCGACCGCACCGGCCCCGGAGCCGGCCGGTGACGGGCCGTGCGACGTCCGGGCGTTGCTCGCGCCCTTCGCGGGGGCCGGGGTGACGTTCTCCGAGCCCGGTGCCCCGGTCGTGCTGCCGGCCGCCGCGGCGGCCGAGCTCGCGGCCGCTGTCAGTGCGGCGTTGGACAATGTGCGGGTGCACGCGGGGGACGGGGCCCGTGCCTGGATCCTGGTGGAGGACGAGCCGCGGGCGGTGATCGTGACGGTCCGCGACGACGGACCCGGGATTCCCGAGGGCCGGCTCGCGGACGCCGAGCGCGAGGGCCGGATGGGGGTGGCCCTGTCGATCCGCGGCCGGCTGCGGGACCTGGGCGGCGCCGCGGAGTGGGTCTCGGTCCCGGGCCAGGGCACGGAAGTGGAGTTGACGGTCCCCAAGGGCACGGCGCCCGAGGGCGGAAGGCGGGGGAAGGCGAGAGCGTGAGCGAGCACAGCACGGAGCGGGACGAGGCCGCGCGGGGCGGGGTGCCGGCATGAGCGAGCAGACGGCCCTGAAGGTCATGGTGGTCGACGACCACCCGATGTGGCGGGACGCGGTCGCGCGGGATCTGGCGGAGGCCGGGTTCGACGTGGTCGCGACGGCCGGTGACGGCCTCCAGGCGGTGCGCCGGGCGCAGGCCGCCGCGCCCGATGTGCTGGTCCTGGACCTCAATCTGCCGGGGCTGCCGGGCGTGCGGGTGTGCCAGGAGCTGGTCGGCGCCCGTCCGGAGCTGCGGGTGCTGGTGCTGTCCGCGAGCGGTGAGCACGCCGATGTCCTGGAAGCGGTCAAGTCCGGGGCGACCGGCTATCTGCTGAAGTCGGCGAGCACGGCGGAGCTGCTGGACGCCGTCCGGCGCACGGCCGCCGGCGATGCGGTGTTCACCCCGGGCCTGGCCGGTCTGGTGCTCGGCGAGTACCGCAGGCTGGCGACCGAGCCGGCCCCGGCCACGCCGGACGAGCCGGGCGCACCGCAGCTGACGGACCGGGAGACCGAGGTGCTGCGGCTGGTCGCCAAGGGACTCTCGTACAAGCAGATCGCCGAACGCCTGGTCATCTCGCACCGCACGGTGCAGAACCACGTCCAGAACACCCTCGGCAAGCTCCAGTTGCACAACCGCGTGGAGCTGGTGCGGTACGCCATCGAGCGCGGTCTCGACGAGGCGTGACCGGCGCGTTCACCGGCCGGACCGGTCGCGGCCGGCTGCGGTCCGCTCGTACGGGTGAACGCCTCGCCCCAACTCCCCGACAAATCACCGGCAGCACCGTTTGTCCCATCCCTGAGTGACCCAGATCACCATTAGCGTGACCGGGGTCGGATCGAACCCGGCCGTGTGCGTGCGGCCACTGACGGGATGTAGGTGAAGCAGCGATGCGGGTCGGAGTACTGACCGGCGGCGGCGACTGCCCGGGTCTGAACGCGGTGATCAGGGGCATCGTCCGCAAGGGCACCCAGGAGTACGGATACGAGTTCGTCGGCTTCCGGGACGGCTGGCGCGGGCCCATGGAAGGCGACACCGTGCCGCTGGACATCCCGGCGGTACGCGGCATCCTGCCGCGCGGCGGCACCGTCCTCGGCTCCTCGCGGACCAACCCCTTCAAGGAGAGCGACGGCGTCCGCCGGATCAAGGAGACGCTCACCAAGCACGAGATCGAGGCGCTGATCGCGATCGGCGGCGAGGACACCCTCGGCGTCGCCGCCCGGCTCTCCGAGGAATACGCCGTCCCCTGTGTCGGCGTCCCCAAGACCATCGACAACGATCTGTCGGCCACGGACTACACCTTCGGTTTCGACACCGCCGTCGGCGTCGCCACCGAAGCCATCGACCGGCTGCACACCACCGCCGAATCCCATATGCGGGTCCTGGTCGTCGAGGTGATGGGCCGGCACGCCGGCTGGATCGCGCTGCACTCCGGTCTCGCCGGCGGGGCGAACGTCATCCTCATCCCGGAGCAGCGCTTCGACATCGAGCAGGTCTGCCGCTGGATCGACTCCCGCTTCAAGGTCCGCTACGCCCCGATCGTGGTCGTCGCCGAGGGCGCGATGCCCAAGGACGGACAGATGGTGCTCAAGGACGACTCCACGGACTCCTTCGGGCATGTCCGGCTGTCCGGTGTGGGGGAGTGGCTGGCCAAGGAGATCGAGGCGCGGACGGGCAAGGAGGCACGGACGACGGTCCTCGGGCACACCCAGCGCGGCGGTACGCCGAGCGCCTTCGACCGCTGGCTGGCCACCCGCTTCGGGCTGCACGCCATCGACGCGGTGCACGACGGCGACTTCGGGACGATGGTCGCGCTGCGCGGCACGGACATCGTCCGGGTGCCGATCGCGGAGGCCACCGCCAAGCTGAAGACCGTCGACCCGGCGCTGTACGCCGAGGCCGGGGTGTTCTTCGGCTGAGCGCGGCCGAACGGGCCCGGCCGCCCACCGCTCCCGCCGCCCCGCATCCCGGGCGGCGTCGCCGGGCGAGGGGCCGTATATTCGCCGTACGCGGCATATCCGGCCTCTCGCTCACGGAGCGGGAGATTTCGAACCGGCGGAAGAACCGGGAGAGCTCGTGGAGATCGTCGCCTTCGGCGTGCAGACGGATGAGCAGCCGTTCCTGGAGCGGGCCTTCGCCGGCCGTCACCAGGTCCGCAGCCTGGATGTCTTCCTCAACCGCGACACCGCCCCCATCGCCCGCGGATACGAGATCGTCAGCTCCAGCGTCAACGCCGACCTGGGCGCGGACGTGCTCCAGACCCTGGCGGCCGGCGGGACGAAGATGATCGCCCAGCGCTCCACCGGCTTCAACAACATCGATCTGGAGGCCGCGGCCGACCTCGGGATGAGCGTCGGCCGGGTCGCCCACTACTCGCCGCACGCGGTCGCCGAATTCGCCTGGGCGCTGGCGCTGGCCGTCGAGCGGCGGCTCCTCCGGGCCACCAACCGCACCCGTAACTTCGACTTCCGGCTGGACGGCCTGATGGGCCGCGATCTGCGCGGGCGTACGGCGGGGGTGCTCGGCACCGGCAGGATCGGCACGGCCTTCACCCGGATCGCCCATGGCTTCGGCATGAACCTGCTGGGCTGGGACCGCACCGAGAACCCGCACTGTGTCGAGCTCGGCATGAAGTACGTCGCCCGGGAGCGGCTGTTCGCCGAGGCGGATCTGGTCAGCCTGCACCTCCCGCTGGTGGACGAGACCCGGCATCTCGTCGACGCCGCCGCGCTGGCCGCGATGAAGGACGACGCGATCCTGATCAACACCAGCCGCGGCGGGCTGGTCGACACCGTGGCCCTGGTCGACACGCTCAAGGCCGGCCGGCTCACCGGCGTCGGCCTGGACGTCTACGAGGAGGAGGCCGCGTTCTTCTTCTTCGACAAGTCCCTGGACATCATCAGCGACGACACCCTCGCCCGCCTGATGACCTTCGGGAACGTGCTGGTCACCTCGCACCAGGCGTACTTCACCCAGGACGCGGTGGGCCAGATCATCGAGGCCACCGTGGCCAACGTCGAGGACTACCTGGCCCACCGCACCAACGAGAACATGCTGGTCACACGAGGACAGCTGCCAAAAGCTGCGCCGTGACCGCGGCGCCGTCCAGGGTCAGCACCGACTCCGGGTGGAACTGCACCCCCGCGAAGCCCGGACCGCGCAGGGCGTGCACCTCGCCGGTGGCCGCGTCCCGGCTCAACTCCACGCGGTGCATCGCCAGTTCGGCCGCGGTGGTGTCGTCGCAGCGGGCCGTGAAGGTGTTGTAGAAACCGACCGTCTCCTCGCGCCCGAAGAACTCGATCCGCTCCTGCGCGCCCTGGAACGGCACCTCCTTGCGGATAATCTCCAACCCCAGCTCCGCGGCGAGGAGTTCGTGGCCGAGGCAGACCCCCAAGAGACCGTGGCGGTGCCCGGCGACCAGCTCGGCGGTCAGCGACCGCAGGAAGCGCATCTTGGGGTCGGCGGCGTCCGACGGATCGCCCGGCCCCGGGCCCAGCACCACCGGGCCCCGGTGCGCCCGGGCGGCCGCGCGCAGCCCCGGCTCGTCGAAGCGGCGCACGGTGACGGTCAGCCCCGAGGTGCGCAGCAGATGCGCCAGCATCGCGGTGAAGGTGTCCTCCGCGTCGATGACCAGGGCGTGCCCGCTCAGCTCGGCGGTGGGCGCGGTGGTCTGCATCCGCAGCCAGAACGGCGCCAGATCGGCCCGGCGGGCGTCCAGCGCGGCCCGCACCCGCGGGTCGTCGGCCAGCCGCGGCGGCCGCCCCCCGTCCGCCGGGCGCGCGGGTGCCGGCCGCGCTGGACGCACCCCCAGGGCGCTCAGCACCCCCGCGGCCTTGGCGTGGGTCTCGGCGACCTCGCCGTGCGGGTCGGAGCCGCGCACGAGGGTGGCGCCGACCGGCACCCGCAGCCGCCCGCCGGCGGAGATGTCGGCGGTACGGATCAGGATCGGCGAGTCCAGTGTCTGCGCGCCGCCGGTGTCCCGCCCGATCAGCGCCAGCGCCCCCGCGTAGTAGCCGCGCCCCCGGCCGTCGGCGTCCACCGGCTCGTGCCGCTCGATCACCCGGCAGGCGTTCTGCACCGGCGACCCGGTGACCGTCGCCGCGAACATCGTCTCCCGGAGCACCTCGCGCACATCGAGGGTGGACCGGCCGCGCAGCTCGTACTCGGTGTGCGCGAGATGCGCCATCTCCTTGAGCCGGGGCCCGATCACCACACCGCCCTTGTCGCCGACGGTGCACATCATCTTCAGCTCCTCGTCCACCACCATGGACAGCTCCTCGACCTCCTTGCGGTCGTCGAGGAACGCCAGCAGGCTCTCGGCGGTGGGGCCGCCCTCCGGGTAGCGGTAGGTGCCGCTGATCGGATTCATCACGACCGTCTCCCCGGACATCCGGACATGCACCTCGGGGCTGGCGCCGACCAGCGTGCGCACCCCCGGGAGGTGCACCACATACGTCCAGTACGCGCCGCGCTCACCGGCCAGCAGCCGCCGGAACAGCGCCAGCGCGTCGGCCGCCGAGAAGTCCGCGATCTCGCCCCTGAACGTCCGGCGGATGACGAAGTTCGCGCCCTCGCCGCTGCCGATCTCGTCCCGCACCACCCGCCCGACGATCCCGGCGTAGGCGTCGTCGTCCACATCGAACGCCCCGTCCGTCACCCGCACGTCATGGGCGGGCAGCGCCGCGAGGAGGTCGTCAAGGGGCAGCTCGGCGGTCTCCCGCGGGCGCAGCACGGCCAGCGGGGTGCCGTCGTCATGGGCCTGGAAGCCGCGCTCGCGGATCTGCCGGAACGGGATCAGCGCGAGCGCGTCGGTCACCGGCGCGTCCGGCACGCCCTCGCCCAGCGGGATGTCCGCCAGCCGCTCGACCTCCGTCACCTCGCCGGTCAGCACCTCGACGGTGGGGGCGGCGGCTTCCCGCCCCGGGGTACGGCGGTGCAGCAGGGCGAACGGCGGGCAGGCGGGGTCGAGCAGCCGCTGGACGAGCGCGGCGGCGCCGGTGGGGGCGGGGGGCTCGCGGTGCATGGCGGGGGTTCCTTCCAGGAGGGGAGGAACGGCCGCCGGAAAAGGCTGAAGGCCGCCCCTCGGGCGGCCTTCGCGAAGTGTGGGATGTGCGCGCGAATCAGTGGGCCGCCGGATGAGCGGTCCACCACCAGTTGCTGTTCATCGCAGGTCGCGTGCACATGGGGGGCACCCTACCGGACCCTTCGAGTGCGGTGCGTCTCAAAGTCCGGATGCCGGGACGGACAGTCTGCCGGGACCCCGTAATGTGGGGCTTGTGACCGTGAACGCTGAAACCCACGCCGGTGGCAACACCTGGCACGACCTGCCCGCGGCGCAGCAGCCTGACTGGCCGGACCAAGAGGCTCTGCGCGATGTGATCGCGGAGCTCGAGTCCTATCCGCCGCTCGTCTTCGCGGGCGAGTGCGACCAGCTGCGCGAGCGCCTGGGAGCGGTCGCCCGTGGTGAGGCGTTCCTGCTTCAGGGCGGCGACTGCGCGGAGGCATTCGACGCCGTATCCGCCGAGCACATCCGTAACAAGCTCAAGACGCTCCTTCAGATGGGCGCCGTCCTGACCTACGCCGGGTCCGTCCCGGTGGTCAAGGTCGGCCGGATCGCCGGCCAGTACAGCAAGCCGCGCTCCAAGCCCACCGAGACGCGCGACGGGGTGACGCTGCCGACCTACCGCGGCGACTCCGTCAACGGCTTCGAGTTCACCGAAGCGGCCCGGATCCCGGACCCGCAGCGGCTGAAGCGGATGTACCACGCCTCCGCGGCGACCCTGAACCTCGTGCGCGCCTTCACCACCGGCGGCTACGCCGACCTGCGGCAGGTGCACGCCTGGAACCAGGACTTCGTGAAGTCCTCGCCCTCCGGACAGCGCTACGAGGCGCTGGCCCGCGAGATCGACCGCGCGATGAACTTCATGAACGCCTGCGGGGTCAACCCGGAGGAGTTCCGCACCGTCGAGTTCTACGCCTCCCACGAGGCGCTGGTCCTCGACTACGAGTCCTCGCTGACCCGCGTCGACTCGCGCACCGGCAACCTCTACGACGTCTCCGGCCACATGGTCTGGATCGGCGAGCGCACCCGTCAGCTGGACGGTGCGCACATCGAGTTCGCCTCGCGGATCCGCAACCCCATCGGCGTCAAGCTCGGCCCGACGACCACCGCGCAGGACGCGCTGACGCTCATCGAGCGCCTCGACCCGGAGCGGGAGCCGGGCCGGCTGACCTTCATCACCCGCATGGGAGCGGACAAGATCCGCGACAAGCTCCCCGAGCTGGTCGAGAAGGTCACCGCCTCCGGCGCGCAGGTCGCCTGGATCTGCGACCCGATGCACGGCAACACCTTCGAGGCCGCCTCCGGTCACAAGACCCGGCGCTTCGACGATGTGCTGGACGAGGTCAAGGGCTTCTTCGAGGTCCACAAGAGCCTCGGCACGCACCCGGGCGGCATCCACGTCGAGCTCACCGGTGACGATGTCACCGAGTGCGTGGGCGGCGGCGACGAGATCTTCGTCGACGACCTCCACCAGCGCTACGAGACCGCCTGCGACCCGCGGCTCAACCGCAGCCAGTCGCTCGACCTGGCGTTCCTGGTGGCGGAGATGTACCGCGATCAGTGAGGCGATCGGCCGCTGACCTGCACCGACGGTCAGGGACATAGCAGAGGTGGGGCGTGGATCCTGTGATCCGCGCCCCACTGCGTTGTGCAGCCCCGGCCGGGCCAGGTAAGGTAAGGGTTACCTCACTCAAGATCACCCGGATCGGTGGGGCACCCCACCGGAGGTGAACCGCGTGTACGTCTGCTCTTGCTTCGGGATCACCGAGAAGCAGGTCCGCGAGCACGCGGACACGGGCGCCTGCACGCCCCGCCAGATCGCCTCCGCCTGCAAGGCCGGCACCGACTGCGGCGGCTGTGTGCGCCGTATCCAGTCGCTGCTCGGGCGCGGGGACTGCCCGCGCCGGGAGCTCATCGACAGCGGCGCGCCCGAGCCGCTGGCCGCGGAGGCGGGCGCAGTGGCGCCCGCGGCGCTTTCGGAGGCCGCGTAGCCCTCAGGGCCGCGGGTGATCTGCCCGGGCCGGTCGCGCCACCGCGGAGAGCGGGCATCCGGCCGCTCGCTCAGCTCGGCTGCTCGATGACCTGGGCGATGTAGAGCGCTTCCCCGAGCTTCTCGATCAGTTCCAGCTGGGTGTCGAGATAGTCGATGTGGTGCTCCTCGTCCGCGAGGATGTCCTCGAAGATATTCGCCGACGTGATGTCGCCCTTGTTGCGCATGAGCTCGATACCGCGCTTGAGCCGGTCGATGGCCTCGACCTCGATCTGCCGGTCGGCCTGGAACATCTCGGTGACGGTCTGACCCACCCGGACATGGAACAGCCGCTGGTAATTCGGCAGGCCGTCGAGGAAGAGAATCCGGTCCGTGAGGATCTCCGCGTGCTTCATCTCGTCGAAGGACTCGGAGCGGGTGTACTTCGCGAGCTTCGTCCAGCCGAAGTTCTCCTGCATCTTGGCGTGCAGGAAGTACTGGTTGATCGCGGTCAGCTCGGCGGTCAGCTGCTCGTTGAGGAATTCGATGACCTCAGGGTCGCCCTGCATGTCAGCGGGCTCCTTCCACGCGAGAACTGGGCAGGTGCCGCGCATCCTCGCACCGCCCGGAGTGAGGCGTCCAGTAAGTGCATGCTTAGTGCGAGTTGCCCGAATCTCTCCCTCCCTGGTCATCGGCACCCCTTCCGGTCTGACAACATGGAGGGCATGGGTCAGCCGGAAAGCCGCGAAGAGGAGCCTGTTGAGCTGCCTCCGGGGCAGCGGCTCCAGCGGGGCTGGCCGGTCACGCATTACGGGCCGGTGCCGAAGTTCCGCGCCGACCGCTGGGAGTTCCGGGCATTCGGCGCCACCGCCGACGGGGCGAAACACTGCTGGTCGCACGAGGAATTCACGGCGCTGCCGTACAGCACGGTCGTCGCGGATATGCACTGCGTGACGAAATTCAGCATGCTGGGAGCCGAATGGGGTGGGGTGCGCACCCGGACAATCCTGGAGCTGGCGCCACCGGCACCCGATGCCACCCATGTCATGGTGTGGGCCGAGTACGGCTTCAGTTCGAATGTGCGGATCGAGGATTTCGCCGCGGAGAACTGCCTCTTCGCCACCCATCGCTCCGGTGAACTCCTCACCGCGGAGCACGGATTCCCGGTCCGGCTGATCGTGCCGCATCTGTACGCCTGGAAAGGGCCCAAATGGGTCCGCGGTATCGAATACATGCGGGCCGACCGCCGCGGCTTCTGGGAGGAACGCGGCTATCACAACCTGGGCGACCCGTGGCGGGAGCAGCGCTACTCGTACCAGGAAGAGCCCGGCGACGGCCCCGAGCTCTGAGCCGTGGCCCCCGGGACGGGTTTCCGTGACCCGGCGGGCTCCGTGATCAGTGGTGGTAGCGGTGCACCACCGCATGCCCCATGCCACGGCCGATCATCCACTTGTTGACCGGCGTGGTCACCACGAAGGCGAGCACCAGGGACGCGGCCAGGGCGCCCCAGAACAGGGCGTCCGAGAGCTGGGCGTCCATGGCGCTCGGCCACAGCACGATCACACCGTTGTCGATCAGCTCCATGACCGCGATGGAGAGCGTGTCGGCGGCCAGCGCGACCCGGAGCGCCGCCCGGAGGCCGACGCCCGCCGCCAGCACGCCGCGCACGGTGAGCGCATAGCCGAAGACGAAGGCCAGCACGATCGCCAGAATCATCGTCGGGACGTTGTGCCAGCTCAGCGCCGTGCCGATCACCATGCCGAGGATCTCGCCGAGGGCACAGCCGGTCAGACAGTGCAGGGTCGCCCGGGCGGCCGGCCCCCAGCCGGCCGGGCCGGAGGTGGCGTGCGGGGCGGCCGGGGCGCGGGTGTCGGGTGCGGCTGCCCCGTGCTCGTGCGGTGCCTGCTCCATGAAAACCCCCAACGCGAGGCAGTGGTCCCGGCCGACGGGCTCAGGGCGCGCGCAGCTCCTTGAGCCGGGCCACGTCCGCCGCATGGCCCTCCTTGCCGCCCGGTGTCTCGACGACCAGCGGCACCCCGGCCGTCGCCGGATGGACGAACAGTTCGCCGAACGGCTCCGCGCCGATGTGCCCCGCGCCGATGTTCTCGTGCCTGTCCTTGTGGGCGCCGGCCACGTCCTTGGAGTCATTGGCGTGGATCAGCTTCAGCCGGCCCTCGCCGGTGACCTCCACCAGCTCGTCCAGCAGCGCCTTCATCCCGCCGGGCGCCGCCATGTCGTGCCCGGCGGCGAACGCATGGCAGGTGTCGAGGCAGACCCCCAGCTTGGGATGCCGGTCCAGCGCGTCGAAATACGGACCGAGGTCCTCGGCCCGCGCGCACAGCGACGCGCCCTGCCCGGCCGTCGGCTCCAGCAGCAGCCAGGGGTCGTCGGGATGCGTCAGCTCGTCGAGCAGCGGCCGCATCCGCTCCCTGACCTGCGCCATCGCCACCGCACGGGCCCGTCCGCCGGTCGCCGAGCCGGTGTGCACGACCACCCCGAGCGCCCCGATCTCCCGGCCGCGGCGCAGGGAGTGGCGCAGCGACGCCACGGACTTCTCGACGGTTGCCTCGGTGTGCGAACCGAAGTTGATCAGATACGGCGCATGGACGTACGCCGGAATCCCCTGCTGCGCACAGGCCGCCCGGAACGCCTCGTCCTGCTCGGGGTTGCCGGGGAGCGTCGCCCAGCCGCGCGGATTGGCCACGAAGACCTGCACGACCTCGTCGCCCATCTCCTGGGCGTACGGAATGCCGGTCTTCGCCAGACCGCCGGCCACCGGCACATGACCGCCGACCGGATTACGGGCACGGGCGCGCTGCCCGTCACTCTTCAAGGAGGGGGAGGTACTCACCCTCCCAGGGTGCCAGGTGCGGCGGGGCCGCCGTCCGCCGGACCGCGCGGCCCCGCCGCACCGGCTACAGCGCGCCCTTCATCTTGATGGTGATCGTGCCGCCCTTCGGCGCCTTCTTGCCTGCCTCCACGGACTGCGAGTCGACCTCGTCCTGCGGGAACAGGAACGGCTTGTCCACCTCGACCTGGAAGCCGAGATCCGTCAGTTGCTTCTTGGCGTCCTCTTCGTTCTTGCCGGTGACATCCGGGACCGGGACCATCTCCGGGCCCTTGGACAGCGTGAGGGTGACCGTGTCGCCCTTGCCCAGCTTCTTGCCCTCGGCCGGCGTCTGCCGGGCGACGGTGCCCTTGTCCTGGGTGGAGAAGACCGGCTCGTCGGCGAAGCGCACCCGCAGGCCCGCCGCCCGCAGCGTCTCGGCGGCGTCCGCCCGCTCGCTGCCGAGCACACCGGGCACCTGGACCTCGGCGCCCCGGCTGATGGTCAGCCCCACCGCCGTATCGGGATGCCGCTTGCTGCCCGCGGCCGGGTCCGTACGGATCACCGAGCCCCTGGCCACATCGTCGCTGAATTCACGCCGCTCGGTGCCCGGCCTCAGCCCGAGGTCGCGCAGCTTGCGCTTGGCGTCCGCGACCGGGGTGCCGGACAGGTCCGGGACGGCGACGATGTTCGGGCCCCGGGAAACGGTGATCGTGACCGTGCCCGTCCCCCGGATCTGCTTGCCGGTGGCCGGGTGCGTCTTCATCACATGGCCGCGGTCCACGTTCGCGCTGAAGTCGCGCACCACCTTCACGTCCAGCCCCTCGTCCCGCAGCGTTCGCTCGGCCTTGGCCTGCGGCATGTCCAGCACCGCCGGGACGCTGGTGAACTGGCCGGAGTTGATGTACCAGACCCCCGTGCCGACCCCGAGGAGCAGCAGCACCGCCGCGATGACCGTGGCCAGCTTGCGCCGCTGGAGCAGCCCGCGACGGGGCTCCTCGGGCGCCGGCACCGGACGCAGCCGGGTCGTCTGCTCCGACGGCGGCACCTCCAGCCGGCTGGTGCGGTTCAGCTCCGCCTCGTCCGTCCCCGGCAGCGGCGGCTGTACGCCCTCGACGCGGGGTATCACGTCCGTACGCTCCGAGCCGTCGCCCACCCCGGCGCCGAGGCCGCCCGCGGGCACCTCGTGGGCCTGCGGCGGCACGACATCCAGCTGGGCGTCGGTCAGCTGCGCACGGGCCTCCTGCGCCCGGGACAGCAGCGCCACCGCGTCCTGCGGGCGCTGCTGCGGATCACGGGCACAGGCCAGCTCCACCAGCTCGTCCAGCTGCGGCGCGAGACCGGGCACCAGCCCAGAAGGCGGCAGCACGTCCTCGTGCAGGTGCTGGTAGAGGATCTGCGCCACGGAGCCGCCGTTGTGCGGCTTGCCGCCGGTCAGCATCTCGTAGAGCACCACACCACAGGCGTAGACATCGACCCGGGCGTCCGCGGTGCCGTGCTCCATCTGCTCCGGGGCGAGATACGAGACGGTCCCCAGGACCGATCCCGTCGAGGCGGTGGTGTGCGTGTCCACCGCCCGCACCAGCCCGAAGTCGGCCACCTTCACCCGGCCGTCATCGCCGATCAGGACGTTCTCCGGCTTCATGTCGCGGTGCACCAGACCGGCGCGGTGCGCGGCCCCCAGAGCGGCCAGGATCGGCTCCAGGACGTCCAGCGCGGCCCGCGGCTGGAGGGCGCCGCGCTCGCGCAGCACATCGCGCAGCGTGCAGCCGGCGACGTACTCCATCGCCAGATAGACGTACGTCCCGTCCGTGCCCTGATCGAAGACGCCCACCACATTCGGATGCGACAGCCGCGCCACGGACTTCGCCTCGCGGATGAAGCGGTCGACGAACGCCCCGTCCGTCGCAAGTGTCGGGTGCATCACCTTCAGCGCGAGCAGACGGTCCAGCCGGGTGTCCATGGCTTGGTAGACCGTAGCCATACCCCCTGCGGCGATGCGCGCCTGGACGCGGTAGCGGCCGTCGAGCAGCTGACCCACTAGGGGGTCCTGAAGGGTCGTATCCACGGCAAACGAGTGTATGGCCTATTCCCACGTGGTCGCCCGTCCCGCCGGTCCGCTGCGCTTTGCTGCCTTCCCACGTTTTCGGCTGTCCCGCCCGGGGGGGGTGGGGCGGGCGCCACACCCCCCCCGGCGGCAGGGGCGAGTTACAAAAAAAAAGCCCCCACCCCGCGAGC
>NZ_JBHXFI010000055.1:0-52499 GCF_042724075.1 Streptomyces sp. NPDC127097
GGAGGAGAGTCGTCGCGGCCCGCTCAAGAGTGCGGTACCGTCCAACGTCGTGAGCCCTGTACGTCGCTGTTCGCGCACCGCCCCGGCCGCCCTCGCGCGCTCCGCCGCCGTTGCCGCCCCGGCGCTCGCCACCACCGCGCCGCTCGCCGCCGCCCGCCGAAGCACCCTTGCCGTGCTCGTCGTCCAGCCGCAGCGTCAGCGAGATCCGCTTACGCGGAATGTCGACATCGAGCACCTTCACCCGCACGATGTCGCCCGGCTTCACCACGTCCCGCGGGTCCTTGACGAAGCTCTTCGACATCGCCGAGACATGCACCAGACCGTCCTGATGCACGCCCACGTCCACGAACGCCCCGAAGGCGGCGACATTGGTCACCACGCCCTCCAGGAGCATCCCCGGCGCCAGGTCGCCGATCTTCTCCACGCCTTCCTTGAAGGTCGCGGTCTTGAAGACCGGGCGCGGGTCACGGCCCGGCTTCTCCAGCTCCTGAAGGATGTCGCTCACCGTCGGCAGTCCGAAGGAGTCATCGACGAAGTCCGCGGCCTTCAGGGAGCGCAGCACCGCCGTGTTGCCGATCAGCGAACCAACCTCGGTATCCGCCGACTTCACCATCCGGCGCACCACCGGGTACGCCTCGGGGTGCACGCTGGAGGCGTCCAGCGGGTCCTCGCCGCCCCGGATCCGCAGGAAGCCCGCGCACTGCTCGTACGCCTTCGGGCCGAGCCGCGACACGTCCTTGAGGGCCTTGCGGGAGCGGAACGGGCCGTTGCTGTCCCGGTGGGCCACGATGTTCTCGGCGAGGCCGGAGCCGATGCCCGAGACCCGCGAAAGCAGCGGCGCGGACGCGGTGTTGACGTCCACCCCGACCCCGTTCACACAGTCCTCGACCACCGCGTCCAGCGAACGCGACAGCTTCACCTCGGACAGATCGTGCTGGTACTGGCCCACCCCGATCGACTTCGGGTCGATCTTGACCAGCTCGGCCAGCGGGTCCTGGAGCCGGCGGGCGATGGACACCGCGCCCCGCAGCGACACATCCAGCTCGGGCAGCTCCTGCGAGGCGAACGCGGAGGCGGAGTACACCGAGGCACCGGCCTCGGACACCATCACCTTCGTCAGCTTCAGCTCCGGCTGGGCGGCGATCAGATCGGCCGCCAGCTTGTCGGTCTCGCGGGACGCGGTGCCGTTGCCGATCGCGATCAGCTCGACGTCGTGCTCACGGGCCAGCTTCGCCAGCGTGGCCAGCGAGGCGTCCCACTTCTGCTGCGGCACATGGGGGTAGATGGTCTCCGTGGCGGCCACCTTGCCGGTGGCGTCCACGACGGCGACCTTCACGCCCGTACGGAAACCGGGGTCCAGGCCCATCGTGGCGCGCGTACCGGCGGGCGCCGCCAGCAGCAGATCGCGCAGATTCGACGCGAAGACCCGGACCGCCTCGTCCTCGGCGGCCTGCCGCAGCCGCAGCCGCAGATCGATCCCGAGGTGCACCTGGATCCGGGTGCGCCAGGCCCAGCGGACGGTGTCCTGAAGCCACTTGTCGCCCGGCCGGCCCCGGTCGGCGATCCCGAAGCGGTGCGCGATGGACTGCTCGTAGGCGCTCGGCCCCTCGGTGGCCGCCGACGGGTCCTCCGGCTCCAGGTTGAGATCGAGGATCTCCTCCTTCTCGCCGCGGAACATCGCCAGCACCCGGTGCGAGGGCAGCTCGGTGAACGGCTCGGCGAAGTCGAAGTAGTCGGCGAACTTCGCGCCGGCCTCCTCCTTGCCCTCGCGTACCTTCGCCGCCACCCGCCCGCGCGACCACATCCGTTCGCGCAGCTCACCGATGAGATCCGCGTCCTCGCCGAACCGCTCGGTCAGGATGGCCCGCGCGCCCTCCAGGGCGGCGGCCGGATCGGCGACACCCTTGCCGTCGTCCACGAACGCCGCGGCCGCCGCGGCCGGTTCCACCGAAGGATCGCTCAGCAGCCCGTCGGCGAGTGGCTCCAGGCCCGCCTCCCGCGCGATCTGTGCCTTGGTACGGCGCTTGGGCTTGAACGGGAGGTAGATGTCCTCCAGCCGTGCCTTGGAGTCGGCGCCGCGGATCTGCGCCTCCAGGGCGGCGTCCAGCTTGCCCTGGGACCGTACGGACTCCAGGATCGCGGTCCGCCGCTCCTCCAGCTCCCGCAGATAGCGCAGCCGTTCCTCGAGCGAGCGCAGCTGCGCATCGTCGAGCATCTCGGTGGCTTCCTTGCGGTAGCGCGCGATGAACGGGACGGTCGAGCCGCCGTCGAGCAATTCGACCGCGGCCTTCACCTGCCGCTCCTTGACGCCGAGCTCCCCGGCGATCCTCGATTCGATGGACCCGAGGGCCCCGATGGGCTCAGTGGATGCCGTCACGTTGATCCAGACCCGCCTTCCAGCGCTTGCTTGAGCCTGCATTGTGCCGGGTGGCGGGCCGGACTGTCGCGCCGCCCAGCCGCCGGGGGTGTCCGTGGCGTCACCTCGTCCGCCCGCAATCCGGGAGGGACGTGCTGACACCCCGGTGCCGGGGTGCGCGAAGACCTCGCACACCCCGGCGACCGCGGGGCACCGCTCCTGAAGGTGCGTTACCCACCGGAACGTGCCGGTATCTTCCGCATCACTTGCCGAACAGCACCGCGGGGAAGGCCCCGGCGTTCATGGCGGTGGTGGTGAAGCCTGTCGCCAGCTCGGTGAGCCGGGCCACGCCCTCGGCGCCCAGGTGCTCGTACGGGGCCCGGTCCAGCCGGTCGGTGGTCCGCTCCAGCTCCTTGCGCAGCAGGACTCCGGCCTCGGTCAGCTCGCCCCCGTCGTCCAGGAGCCCCCGCGACCGCAGCCGCTCCTGCGCGGCCTGCCAGTCCTCCTCCGTCCAGCCACGGGTCGCCATGATGCCCCGGTGGCTCATACCGCGGCCGGTGGCGGTGTGGGTGACCAGCGCCTCCAGGCCGTCGAGTTCGGCGTCCAGCAGCGCTATCAGATGGCCGTCGCCGCGGTGTTCGCGCAGCAGCGTCGCGGCGTGCCAGTAGGCCAGGTGCGGGGCCTCGGGTACCGGCAGATCGGCGTGCGCGGCGTACAGCGGCCGGGCGCGGCGGGCGCATGCCTCGGCGGCGTGCAGCGCCAGCTTCGCGGCCTCCGCCATCTCCGGCGACTCGACGGCCTCGGTGCCGAGCAGCCGGCGCAGCGTGGCGTCCACGGCGCGCAGCCGGGCGTCGAGCACCTGCTGCGGCGTGGTGACGGACCAGATGTGCGGGACGTGCTGGGTGACGAGCTCGTGGTTGAAGTTGTAGAAGGTGGCCGTGATCGTGCCGGGGCCCACGGCACCCATGGCCGCGCCACGACAGGCGAAGTAGGCGGCGCTGCGGTTGTCGAGGCCGAGCTTCGCCATCTCCTCGGACAGCTCCGGCGCGAAGTAGTGCGTGGAGTGGAACGGGTTGACGACGTTGTGGCAGGTGCGGCCGGCCTTCTCGGGCAGTGCACTCGTAGCAGTCATGGCAGCAGGTTACCGACCGCTCGGTATGAGGCTAGGGGGAGGGTGCCTCCGGTGGGGCGGGCGGTCTGAGTCGGACGACCTCGGTCGATGGCAGTAAAGGTGGGCTATTCGTCATTGCCGCCATTCGTCCGGCTCTTCAGGATGGAGGGCATGGAACAGCGCGATGTGCTGGTCGTCCTCTTCGACGGCCTCCAGAGCCTCGATCTGACCGGACCGGTCGAAGTCTTCGCCGGTGCGAACCACGGCGTCCCGGGCGCCTACCGGATCCGCACCGCGAGCCTGGACGGCGGCCCGGTCCGTACCTCCAGCGGTCTGGCGCTCACCCCGGACCTCGCGCTCGCCGACACCGCACCGCCGCACACCCTCCTGGTGCCCGGCGGCGAAGGCACCTGCCACCCTGATCCGCGGCTGATCGACTGGCTGCGGACGCACGCTCCCCGCGCCCGGCGGAAGGTCTCGGTGTGCAGCGGAGCGCTGCTGCTGGCCGAGGCCGGGCTGCTGGACGGGCGCCGGGCGACGACCCACTGGATGCTCTGCGGCACGTTCGCCGAGCGCTTCCCGGCGGTGCACGTCGAACCCGAGCCGATCTATGTACGGGACGGTGACCTGGCCACCTCCGCGGGGGTGACCGCCGGTATCGATCTCGCGCTGGCCCTGGTGGAGGAGGATCTCGGCCGGGATCTCGCGCTGACCATCGCCCGGCATCTGGTCGTCTTCCTGCGGCGGCCGGGCAACCAGACCCAGTTCAGCGCCCAGCTGGCGGCCCAGACGGCGCAGCGCCGGCCGCTGCGTGACGTCCAGCAGTGGATCACCGAGAACCCGGAGGCGGACCTCTCGGTCGACGCCCTCGCCGCCCGCGCGCGGCTCTCCCCGCGGCACTTCGCGCGGGCGTTCCGCGAGGAGACCGGCATGACCCCGGGCCGCTATGTCGACCGGGTGCGGCTGGAGGCCGCCCGGCGGTGCCTGGAGGACACCGCCGACGGCATCGGGCAAGTGGCGCGCCGCTGCGGCTACGGCACCCCCGAGGCGATGCGCCGCGCCTTCCTCCGCGTCCTGGGCGCCTCCCCGGCCGAGTACCGCCGCCGCTTCCGGCCGGCCGGACCGCCCGTCCCCACTGCCTGAATCCATGCCGGTGCCACGAACCCACCGCGCCGGCACCATCCACCGACGACAGGAACCGAAGATGCAGCTCGCGATCCTTCTCTACGACCACTTCACCACGCTGGACGCCGTCGGCCCCTACGAAACCCTCAGCCGGCTGCCGGACACGGAGACGGTGTTCGTCGGCGAGCGCACCGGCCCGTACCGCAGCGACCTCGGATCGCTCGGACTGGTCGCCGACGCCACGCTGGACGAGGTCACCGCGCCGGACCTCCTCGTCGTGCCCGGCGGCCCGGGACAGCTGGCCCACATGACCGACGGCCCGCTCCACGAGTGGATCCGCGCCGTGGACGCCCACACCACTTGGACCACCTCGGTGTGCACCGGCTCGCTGATCCTCGCCGCCGCCGGTCTGCTCCGGGGACGCCGGGCCACCTCCCACTGGCTGGCACTCGACCAGCTGCCCGCTTTCGGCGCCGAGCCGACCGGGGAGCGGGTGGTCTTCGACGGCAAGTACGTCACGGCGGCCGGCGTCTCGGCCGGCATCGACATGGGACTGACGCTGGCCGGCCGGATCGCCGGGGACACCGCGGCGCAGACGATCCAGCTCGGCATCGAGTACGACCCCCAACCGCCCTACGACGCGGGCTCCCCGGACAAGGCCCCGGCCGAGGTCATCGCGGCGCTGCGGGGGCTCAGCCGGTTCGTCCTGACCGGCGAGAAGTAGGGGCGGGCCGGCCGCCCCCTCTGAACCGCGACCTCAGCCCGTGGGCCAGGTGAAGCGCGGCGCCCGGCGCTCCAGGAAGGCGGCGGCACCCTCCGCGGTGTCGCCGCTCGCGCGCGCCTGCGCGGCCCAGTACGCGCCGCGTGCCTCGGCCTCGGCGGGCGGTACGTCCCAGGTCCCGTTGGCCAGCTCCTTCGCCGCGGTCTGGGTCAGCAGCGACCGGCTCGCGAGGACGGCCGAGAACTCCGCCACCCGCTTGCCCAGCTCGCCCTCGGCCAGCACCTCGTCCACCAGGCCCGTCCGCAGCGCCCGCGCGCAGTCGATCAACTCCCCGGAGAACAACAGGTACTTGGCGGCGGAGAGCCCGACCAGGCGGACCAGCCGCCGGGTGGCGGACGCCGGATAGGCCACGCCGAGCTTGGCCGGCGTCACCCCGAACAGCGCGCCCTCCTCCGCGAACCGCAGATCACACGCGGCCGCCAACTGCGCGCCGCCCCCCACGCAGTAGCCACGTATCGCCGCCAGCGTCGGCCCGGGAAACGCAGCCAGCGCCTCCTCGGCCGCCACCGCCAGGCCCTGCGACTCACCCGCCCCGTCCCGCAGCGCGCCGATGTCCGCCCCCGCGCAGAACGTCCCGCCCTCGCCGGTCAGCACCAGCGACCGGACGGACCGATCGCCCGCCAGCCGCTCCAGCAACGGCGGCAGCTCCCGCCACATCTGCACCGTCATCGCATTCCGCTTGCCGGTGTTGCTGATGGTGACGGTCGCGGTGCCGTCGCTGACATGCGTCTTCAGACCGGATTCCATGCCCCGGATATTAGAGCGCCGACCGGTTCCCGGCCCGATACGATCGGCGGCCTGATGTCAGCAACTCTCGTCGCCAAAGACCTCGCCGCCGGCCATGGCGAGCGCGTCCTGTTCTCCGGTCTCGATCTGGTCGTCGCCCCCGGGGATGTGATCGGCCTCGTCGGTGCCAACGGGGCGGGCAAGTCCACGCTGCTGCGCCTGCTGGCCGGGCTGGACACCCCGGAGGACGGCACGCTCGCGCTCGGCCCGCCCACCGCCACCGTCGGCCATCTCCCCCAGGAGCCCGACCGCCGTCCGGGAGAGACCGTACGGGCCTTCCTCGCCCGCCGTACCGGCGTCGCCGGCGCCCAGCTGGCGCTGGACACCGCCACCCAGGCGCTGGTCGAGGAACGCCCCGGCGCGGACGACGCCTACGCCACCGCGCTGGAGCGCTGGCTGGCCCTGGGCGCCGCCGACCTCGACGAGCGCGCCGAGGAGATCGCCGGCCGGCTCGGCCTGACCATCGGCCTCGACCAGCCGATGACCACGCTCTCCGGCGGCCAGGCCGCCCGGGCCTCGCTCGCCTCCCTGCTGCTCTCCCGCTACGACGTCTTCCTGCTCGACGAGCCGACCAACGACCTCGATCTGGACGGCCTCGGACAGCTGGAGGACTTCGTCACCGGGCTGCGCGCCGGCACCGTCCTGGTCAGCCACGACCGCGAGTTCCTGACCCGTACGGTCAACCGCGTCGTCGAACTCGACCTGGCCCAGCAGCAGGTCAACACCTACGGCGGCGGCTACACCTCCTACCTGGAGGAGCGCGAGCGGGCCCGGCGCCATGCGCGCGAGCAGTACGACGAGTACGCCGACACCAAGGCCGCGCTGGAGACCCGCGCGCACACCCAGCGCAACTGGATGGAGAAGGGCGTCAGGAACGCCCGCCGCAAGGCCACCGACAACGACAAGATCGCCCGCAAGGGCCGGGTGGAGGCCACCGAGAAGCAGGCCGCCAAGGCCAAGCAGACCCAGCGCCTGATCGAGCGGCTCGACGTCGTCGAGGAGCCGCGCAAGGAGTGGGAGCTGCGGATGGAGATCGCCGCCGCACCCCGGGCCGGCGCGGTGGTGGCCACCCTGCGCGGTGCCGGGGTCCGGCGCGGCGACTTCCGCTTCGGCCCGGTGGACCTCCAGATCGACTGGGCGGACCGGGTCGCCATCACGGGCCCCAACGGCTCCGGCAAGTCCACCCTGCTCGCCGCCCTCCTCGGCCGGCTCCCCCTGGACGCCGGGCAGGCGTCGCTCGGCCCCGGCGTGGTGGTCGGCGAGGTCGACCAGGCGCGCGGGCTGTTCTTCGGCGACGATCCGCTGATGGACGCCTTCCGGGCCTCCGTACCGGATCTGTCGCCCGCCGATGTACGCACCCTGCTCGCGAAGTTCGGGCTCAAGGCGGCACATGTGCTGCGCCCGGCGCGCACCCTCTCGCCGGGGGAGCGGACCCGGGCCGCGCTGGCCCTCCTCCAGGGCCGCGGGGTCAACCTCCTCGTCCTGGACGAGCCGACCAACCATCTCGACCTGCCCGCCATCGAACAGCTGGAGTCCGCGCTCGCCTCCTACCCGGGCACCCTGCTGCTGGTCACGCACGACCGCCGGATGCTCGAAGCGGTGCACACCACCCGCCGTATCCAGGTCGACGGCGGACGGATCACCGACCGGGCGGTGTGAGGACCCCGGGAGCGGCGGCCCGCGGCACCCGTGGTGATTATCGATTTGGCCCTGAGGCCGCCGACCCGTACTGTGGTGTTCACCGACGCGGGGTGGAGCAGCTCGGTAGCTCGCTGGGCTCATAACCCAGAGGTCGCAGGTTCAAATCCTGTCCCCGCTACTGAAGACAGAACAGCAGGTCCGGTGCTCAGGCACCGGGCCTGCTGTTCTTCGTGATCCAGGGCGCGGCGGTCCGGGAACGCCGCACAAAGGGAACAGGTCCGGTCCCCGGGCCGGGCCAACCACTCGGATTCGGCCAGAAGCCGTCGATAGATGCTGACTTGTGGTCAGCAGGCCGGTCCGGACCAATGCATTCCCAACACTCTTCCTGTGAGGATGCCTTCCGGACCCCCCGCAGAACCCCCCGAAGAGCTGACCTCCCCGCTCGCGTACGAAGGTGTCTGGCGGTTCACCGCCCCGGCACTGGAGACCTCGGTGCCGCAGGCCCGGCACGCGGTCCGGGATCTGCTCGCCGAACAGTGCGTACCCGTCGCCGCCGCGATCATGGACGGCCTGCTGCTCATCGTCTCCGAACTCGTCACCAACGCCGTCCGGCACGCCGCCCTGCTCTCGCCCCAGATCGCCGTACAGGTCACCCTCGGGGCGAACTGGCTACGGGTCGCGGTCGAGGACGATCACCCCTACCGCCCCAAGGCGCTGGAGGCGGGCCAGGGTGATCTCGGCGGCCGCGGACTGTGGCTGGTCAAGACGCTCACCGCGGAGGTGGGCGGCAAATGCGGTGTGGAGCACACGAGGAACGGCGGCAAGGCCATCTGGGCCGAGCTTCCGCTCACCCCGCCGGCTACCAGCCCGCCGCTCCTCCTGTGAGCTCGCGCACCGCCGGCCGCGCCGCGTCCAGCACGGTCATGAACCACGCGGAGAACGGCGCCTCCGCATGCCGCTCGGCCAGCTCCTCCGGCGTCACGAACGCGATCTCGCCGATCTCCTCGGGGTCGGGCGCCGGCTGGGCCCGCACCAGCCCGACGAACAGGTGGTTGTACTCCTGCTCCACGAGGCCGGAGTCCGGGTCGGGATGGTTGTAGCGGACCGTGCCGGCCTCGGCCAGCAGGGAGGGCGCCAGGCCCAGCTCCTCCGCGGTCCGGCGGGCGGCGGCCGCGAACGGCGCCTCGCCCGGGTACGGATGCCCGCAGCAGGTGTTGGACCACACACCGGGGGAGTGGTACTTCCCCAGCGC
Organism: Streptomyces sp. NPDC127097; assembly: GCF_042724075.1. NCBI lineage: Bacteria > Bacillati > Actinomycetota > Actinomycetes > Kitasatosporales > Streptomycetaceae > Streptomyces > Streptomyces sp. NPDC127097. The sequence goes on from NZ_JBHXFI010000055.1 coordinate 9,053, forward strand.
CCGGCGCTGGAGCAGCAGCCGGCCCTTCTCGTCGAAGAGGAAGACCGAGAAGGCCCGGTGCAGCTGCCCGGGGGGCTGGTGGGCGGCGAGCTTCTCCGCGGTGCCGATCGTCGTACCGTCCTCGTCGACCAGCTCCAGCATGATCGGTTCGGCGGTGCCGCCCGGTGTGCTCACCGCCGGGTCCGCGGCGGTCTGTCCGTTGGCAGGTGTGATCGGCATGCCCATCCTTGTCGTCGGTCTTCGACGCCAAGTCTGCCCTAGCCGGGTCCGCATCACCGGCACAGCGGGTGCGCGGCGCAACAAGCCCGCGTACCGGTCACCCGGTGCGCCCGCCGTGAGATGGTCCACACCCGCGGTGGGCCGCGCGGCTCCCGGCGCGGTGGACACCGGCCGGCGGCCGTGGCGCCACCGGCGGCCGGCGCGCGCCCCGGACCTGGGATGGCTCTCACCACACCGCCCCCGGCACAACCCGCCCGCCCCGTGACCAGCCCTCTCATAACCGGCACCGGATCGGGGCCCGGGCCTGCGGGCCAGTTGTTCATGCGCCACCCGATCCACCATGATGATCGCGGCAGGCGCAGCCGTCGGTCACTCGATCGTGCGGTGAATGCGCGGTGAACGGCCGCATCCGGCGATCCGATAGCCTCTGCCGACGTGCCACCCGGCCCTCCCAGGGGCGAGGTGTGCCACGCCCGCTGCCCGGGTAGTTCGTATCGAATGCGGACCGACCGGCGCTGCCTTGTCAGCATCCAAGGAGTGAGTTCGTCTGTCGACCGCCATCCTCACCGGTCCGCCGGTCGCCGGGTCGCCGCTCGAAGCCGACCTGCGCACGCTGGGTTTTGACGTCCGTACGGCGAACGATCCCACGGCCGCCGCCGAGCTGATCAACGCGGTGCCCGCGGGCGAGCGGGTCGCCGTCGTCGACCCCCGCTTCGTCGGCCATCTGCACGCCCTGCGGCTGGCACTGACCGACCCCCGCTTCCCGGCCGCGGCCGTGCCCGGCGCGCTCACCGCGCAGCCCGCGGCCCGCGCCGCGCTGACCCGCGCGGTCGGCCGGATCCCGGTCGGCGCCGGCACCGCCCACCTCACGGATGTCCTCACCGACACCCTCACCGAGTCCCTCGACCGCGACGAGGCCGGTCTGCACCGCGTCGAGCTGGGCAGCCTGGTCGCCACCGTCGCGCTCACCCCGGCGCAGCGCGAGGACGCCCGGGAGGCCGTCGCCGCCGTCGACGACGAGGCCGTCCGGCTGCGTACCGCCGTGAAGTCCCGCGACGGGTTCTTCACCACCTTCGCCATCAGCCCGTACTCCCGCTACCTCGCCCGCTGGTGCGCGCGGCGCGGGCTCACCCCCAACCAGGTCACCACCGCCTCGCTGCTCACCGCGCTGATCGCGGCCGGCTGCGCGGCGACCGGAACCCGCGGCGGCTTCATCGCCGCCGGCTTCCTGCTGCTCTTCTCCTTCGTCCTGGACTGCACCGACGGGCAGCTCGCCCGTTACTCCCTCCAGTACTCGACGATGGGCGCCTGGCTGGACGCCACCTTCGACCGGGCCAAGGAGTACGCGTACTACGCGGGCCTCGCCCTCGGGGCGGCCCGTGGCGGGGATGATGTCTGGGCGCTGGCGCTCGGCGCGATGGTCCTGATGACCTGCCGCCATGTCGTCGACTTCGCCTTCAACGAGGCGAACCACGACGCCACCGCCAACACCAGCCCCACCGCCGCGCTCTCCGGCAAGCTCGACAGCGTCGGCTGGACGGTCTGGGTGCGCCGGATGATCGTGCTGCCGATCGGGGAGCGCTGGGCGATGATCGCGGTGCTCACCGCGCTCACCACGCCCCGCATCGTCTTCTACGCCCTGCTCATCGGCTGTGCGCTGGCCGCCTGCTACACCACGGCCGGCCGGGTGCTGCGCTCGCTCACCCGCCGGGCCCGGCGCACCGACCGCGCCGCCCAGGCGCTGGCCGACCTCGCCGACTCCGGGCCGCTCGCCGAGCTGATCGCCCGCAGCGCCCGGGGCCGCGGCCGGACCGGTTCCTTCCTGGCCCCCGTCATGGCATTTCTCTCAGCCGCCGTGCTGCTGGTCTGGGTGATCTTCCAGGACGACCCCACCTCGTGGCTCACCGTCGGCGTCGCCGGCTGCTCCGCGCTGCTGGCCGGTGCGGCGGTGTCCCGGCCGCTCAAGGGCGCCCTCGACTGGCTCGTGCCGCCCTTCTTCCGGGCCGGTGAGTACGTCACGATCCTGGTGCTGGCCGCCCGCGCGGACGTCCCCGGAGCGCTGCCCGCGGCGTACGGGCTGGTCGCGGCGGTCGCCTACCATCACTACGACACGGTCTACCGCATCCGTGGTGGCACCGGAGCACCGCCGCGGTGGCTGGTCCGGGCGACCGGCGGACATGAGGGACGGATCCTCGTGATCACCGTCCTCGCCGCCGCGCTGTCCCCCTCAGGTTTCACAATCGCGCTGACGGCCCTTGCTGTGGCCCTGGCGCTACTGGTGCTCATCGAGAGCATCCGCTTCTGGGTGTCCTCCCAAGCACCCGCCGTACACGATGAAGGAGAACCCGCATGATCGGCCTCGTGCTGGCTGCCGGCGCCGGACGGCGTCTGCGCCCCTACACCGACACCCTGCCCAAGGCTCTGGTGCCGGTCGACGGGGACACGACCATCCTCGACCTGACCCTCGGCAACTTCGCCGAGATCGGCCTGACTGAGGTCGCGATCATCGTCGGCTACCGCAAGGAAGCCGTCTACGAGCGCAAGGAGGCCCTGGAGCAGAAGTACGGCCTCAAGCTCACCCTCATCGACAACGACAAGGCCGAGGAGTGGAACAACGCCTACTCCCTGTGGTGCGGCCGTGACTCCATCAAGCACACGGTGATCCTCGCCAACGGCGACACCGTGCACCCGGTCTCCGTCGAGAAGACCCTGCTCGCCGCGCGCGGCAACGGCCAGAAGATCATCCTCGCCCTCGACACGGTCAAGCAGCTGGCCGACGAGGAGATGAAGGTCGTCGTGGACCCCGCCAAGGGCGTCCAGAAGATCACCAAGCTGATGGACCCGGCCGAGGCGACCGGCGAGTACATCGGTGTCACCCTCATCGAGGGCGAGGCCGCCGAGGAGCTGGCCGACGCCCTGAAGACCACCTTCGAGCGGGACCCCGACCTCTACTACGAGGACGGCTACCAGGAGCTCGTCAACCGCGGCTTCAAGGTGGACGTGGCCCCGATCGGCGACGTCAAGTGGGTCGAGATCGACAACCACGACGACCTGGCGAAGGGCCGTGACATCGCATGCCAGTACTGACCCGCCTCATCCCGTCCCCGGTCGTCGTTGACATCAACGCCGGCGCCCTGGACGACCTGGCGGGCCTGCTGGCCGATCAGCGCATCTCCGCGTCCGGCAAGCTCGCCATCGCGATCAGCGGCGGCTCGGGGGCACGGCTGCGCGAGCGGCTGTCCCCCGCGCTGCCGGGCGCCGAGTGGTACGAGGTCGGCGGCGGCACCCTGGACGACGCGATCAAGCTCGCCGACGCCATGAAGAAGGGGCACTACGACGCGGTCGTGGGCCTCGGCGGCGGCAAGATCATCGACTGTGCCAAGTTCGCCGCGGCGCGCATCGGTCTGCCGCTGGTCGCCGTCGCGACGAACCTGTCGCACGACGGTCTGTGCTCGCCGGTGGCCACGCTGGACAACGACGCGGGCCGCGGCTCCTACGGTGTGCCGAACCCGATCGCCGTGGTGATCGACCTCGACATCATCCGTGAGGCCCCGGTCCGGTTCGTCCGCTCCGGCATCGGCGACGCGATCTCCAACATCTCCGCGGTCGCGGACTGGGAGCTCTCGCACCGCGAGACCGGTGAGGACATCGACGGACTGGCGGCCGCCATGGCGCGCCAGGCCGGCGAGGCCGTGCTGCGCCACCCCGGTGGCGTCGGTGACGACAACTTCCTCCAGGTGCTGGCCGAGGGCCTGGTCCTCACCGGTATCTCGATGTCGGTGGCCGGCGACAGCCGCCCGGCGTCCGGTGCCTGCCACGAGATCAACCACGCCCTGGACATCCTCTACCCCAAGCGCGCGGCGAGCCATGGCGAGCAGTGCGGCCTCGGCGCCGCCTTCGCCACGCATCTGCGCGGGGACAAGGAGACCCGGGACCTGATGGTCGAGGTGCTGCGCCGGCACGGTCTGCCGGTCACGCCCGGCGAGATCGGCTTCACCGACGAGGAGTTCGTCCAGGCCGTCGCGTACGCGCCCAAGACCCGCCCCGGGCGCTACACCATCCTTGAGCACCTCGACCTGTCCGCCGACCAGATCAGGGACGCATACGCCGACTATGCAGAAGCCGTCAGTAGCTGAACTCCGCCCGGTCGTGCACCCCGAGGGTGTCAAGGACCGGCGCAGCGGTGAGCACTGGGGCGGTCGCCTCTATATGCGCGAGATCTCCTTGCGCATCGACCGGCACCTGGTGAACACGAAGGTCACGCCCAATCAGCTGACCTACCTGATGACCGTTTTCGGCGTCCTCGCCGCCCCGGCACTGCTGGTGCCGGGGATCGCGGGCGCCGTGCTCGGTGTGCTGATGGTCCAGCTGTACCTGCTGCTCGACTGTGTCGACGGCGAGGTCGCCCGCTGGAAGAAGCAGTTCTCGCTGGGCGGGGTGTACCTGGACCGGGTCGGCGCCTACCTGTGCGACGCCGCGGTCCTGGTCGGCTTCGGCCTGCGCGCCGCCGACCTGTGGGGCTCCGGCCGGATCGACTGGCTGTGGGCCTTCCTCGGCACCCTCGCGGCCCTCGGCGCGATCCTGATCAAGGCCGAGACCGACCTCGTCGGCGTCGCCCGGCACCAGGGCGGGCTGCCGCCGGTCAAGGAGGCGGCGTCCGAGCCGCGCTCGTCCGGTATGGCGCTGGCCCGTAAGGCCGCCGCGGCGCTGAAGTTCCACCGGCTGGTCCTCGGGATCGAGGCGTCCCTGCTGATCCTGGTCCTGGCGATCCTGGACTCGATCCGGGGCGACCTGTTCTTCTCCCGCCTCGGCGTCGCCGTGCTCGCCGGTATCGCGATCCTCCAGACGCTGCTCCACCTCGTGTCCATCCTCGCCTCCAGCAGGCTCAAGTGACGGGGGCGTCCCGAATGCGGATCGGTGCGGTTGTCCTGACGATGGGCAACCGCCCCGAGGAGCTGCGCGCGCTGCTCGACTCGGTCACCAAGCAGCACGGCGACCCGATCGAGACCGTCGTCGTGGGCAACGGTTCGCCGCTGCCCGAGCTCCCCGAGGGCGTACGGACCGTCGAGCTGCCGGAGAACGTCGGTATCCCGGCCGGCCGCAACGTCGGCATCGAGGCGTTCGGCCCCGGCGGCAGCGACGTCGATGTGCTGCTCTTCCTCGACGACGACGGGCTGCTGGCCAGGGAGGACACCGCCGAACTGTGCCGCGAGGCGTTCGCCGCGGACCCGGAGCTCGGCATCATCAGCTTCCGGATCGCCGACCCGGACACCGGCGAGACCCAGCGCCGGCACGTGCCGCGGCTGCGCGCCTCGGACCCGATGCGGTCGTCGCGGGTCACCACCTTCCTCGGTGGCGCGAACGCGGTCCGGACGCATGTCTTTGAAGAGGTCGGCGGGCTGCCCGACGACTTCTTCTACGCCCATGAGGAGACCGATCTGGCCTGGCGGGCGCTGGACGCGGGCTGGCAGATCGACTACCGGTCGGACATGGTCCTCTTCCACCCGACGACGGCACCGGCCCGGCACGCGGTCTACCACCGGATGGTGGCCCGTAACCGTGTGTGGCTGGCCCGCCGCAACCTCCCCGCGCTCCTGGTTCCGGTCTATCTCGGTGTCTGGTTCCTGCTCACCCTCGCCCGGCGGCCGTCGCGACCGGCGCTGCGGGCCTGGCTGGGCGGCTTCAAGGAGGGCTGCGTCACGCCGTGCGGTCCCAGGCGCCCCATGAAGTGGGCTACCGTTTGGCGATTGACCCGACTGGGCCGCCCTCCCGTCATCTGACAAGCTCGTATCTGAGAGCATCAGGCGCGAACCGGGGCGTGGCCCCGGCAGCGCACCTTGAGGACGAAAGTGTCAACTGTGAGCGAGACCACGCACGACAGTGCGGTCGCCATGAGTGCCCCGCCATCTTCCGACGAGGGCCTCACGGCTGCCCAGCGGGCCCAGAAGTACGGGCTCTCGCAGAGCGGCGCGCGTCCCGGTCTTCCGGAGTACGTCCGGCAGCTCTGGGACCGGCGGCATTTCATCTCCGCCTTCGCCAGTGCCAAGCTGACGGCGCAGTACAGCCAGGCCAAGCTGGGACAGGTCTGGCAGGTGGCGACGCCGCTGCTGAACGCGCTCGTGTACTACTTGATCTTCGGCCTGCTGATCGGCACGAGGAAGGGCGTCCCCGACTTCGTCCCGTTCCTGGTGACCGGTGTCTTCATCTTCACCTTCACGCAGAGCTCGGTGATGGCCGGTACGCGGGCGATCTCCGGCAACCTCGGCCTGGTGCGGGCGCTGCACTTCCCGCGGGCCTGTCTGCCGATCTCGTTCTGCCTGATGCAGCTCCAGCAGCTGTTCTTCTCCATGGGCGTGCTGGTCCTCATTCTGCTCGGCTTCGGGCAGTTGCCGACGTGGTCGTGGCTGCTGGTCGTGCCGGCGCTGGTGCTCCAGTTCGTGTTCAACACGGGGCTGGCGATGGTGATGGCGCGGCTGGGTTCGAAGACCCCGGACCTGGCGCAGCTGATGCCGTTCATCATGCGGACGTGGATGTATGCCTCCGGCGTGATGTTCAGCATCGACCTGATCCTCAAGGGCAAGCACGTCCCCGCGTTCGTGGAGGTGCTGCTCAACGCCAACCCGGCCGCGATCTACATCGACCTGATGCGGTTCGCGCTGATCGACAGCTTCACCGCGAATCAGCTGCCGCCGCATGTGTGGGCGTTCGCCGGGGGGTGGGCGCTGGTGATGGGCGTCGTGGGCTTTGTGTACTTCTGGAAGGCTGAGGAGCGGTACGGACGTGGCTGAGCAGAAGAACGGCGTCCAGCCGACCGAGGCGGCCGCGGAGCGGATCCCGACGGTGATCGCGGACGATCTGCACATCGTCTACCGCGTCTACGGCACCGGCGCGGGCAAGGGCAGCGCCACCGCGGCCCTCAACCGCATCGTGCGCCGCAAGCCCTCCTCGGGCGTGCGCGAGGTGCACGCGGTCAAGGGTGTCTCCTTCACCGCGTACCGGGGGGAGTCGATCGGGCTGATCGGTTCCAACGGCTCGGGCAAGTCGACGCTGCTCAAGGCGGTGGCGGGGCTGCTGCCCGCGGAGCGCGGCAAGGTCTACACGCACGGCCAGCCCTCGCTGCTGGGCGTCAACGCGGCCCTGATGAACGATCTGACCGGCGAGAAGAACGTCCTTCTCGGCGGGCTGGCGATGGGCATGTCCCGTGAGCAGGTGCGTGAGCGCTACGAGGGCATCGTCGACTTCTCCGGGATCAACGAGAAGGGCGACTTCATCTCGCTGCCGATGCGCACCTACTCGTCCGGTATGGCGGCCCGGCTGCGGTTCTCCATCGCCGCGGCCAAGGACCACGACGTGCTGATGATCGATGAGGCGCTGGCCACCGGTGACCGCAGCTTCCAGAAGCGCTCCGAGGCCCGCATCCGTGAGCTGCGCAAGGAGGCCGGCACGGTCTTCCTCGTCAGCCACAACAACAAGTCCATCCGCGACACCTGCGACCGCGTGCTGTGGCTGGAGCGTGGCGAGCTGCTGATGGACGGCCCGACGGACGAGGTCATCAAGGCGTACGAGAAGGAGACGGGCAAGTAGTCCGCTCCGCACGCGAAGGCCCCCGCGAGTCCGCCTCGTGGGGGCCTTCCAGCGTGCGGACAGGTCAACTCCGGCGGTCCCGGGATCAGTTCGGACGCAGGGGACGTTGGCTTGATCGTCGTCTCACGCTTCGGGACCCGCTCGTACGTGGGTGAGACGTACGACGTAAGCTGTACGGGTGCCGAACAGCACAAGTGGTATATGTCGGGCAACCCTCACCCAGGTGGGCGAGGTGGGCTCGATCGAGGCGCGCCGCCCGCTGCGGCGTGTCCGAAATAGGATGTTTTAGCTTGGCGGTGTAGAACGGGAGACGTGACGGCAATGGCTACTGGTTCGCTCCGGCACCGAAATGCGCCGGGCAGCCCCCGGTGAGCCGAGACAACGAGCAGGCGCGTCGCGCCTTCCTCCGAAGGGGGGCGGCGGGTGACGAGCGGGAGCAGACGCGCACCGTGCTCGATCAGGCCGCACACGAGAATTTCCCGGTCGCACCGTTCTTCCTGCCCCGCGCCTGGCGGACCGATCTGATGGCCGTCTACGGCTTCGCCCGGCTCGTCGACGACATCGGCGACGGCGATCTCGCACCCGGCGGCGGCGATGCCGTACTCCTGGGGCTGGAGCGCGGGCAGCACGACGACCGGCCCGCGCTGCTGGACGCCCTCGAAGCCGACCTCCACCGCGTCTTCAGCGACCGGGCCCCCGGCCCCCGGCATCCGCTGCTGCGCCGGCTCGGCCCGACCGTCCGCCGCTGTGCGCTGACCCCCGAGCCGTTCCTCAGGCTGATCGAGGCCAACCGGCAGGACCAGCGGGTGAGCCGCTACGGCACCTATGACGACCTCGCCGCCTACTGCGAGCTGTCCGCCAACCCCGTCGGCCGCCTCGTCCTCGGCATCACCGGCACCGCGAGCCCCGAACGCATCCGCCGCTCGGACGCGGTCTGCACCGCCCTCCAGATCGTCGAGCACGTCCAGGACGTGGCCGAGGACCTCGGGCGCGACCGTATCTACCTCCCCGCCGAGGACATGAAACGGTTTGGTGTCACCGAGGCGGATCTGGCCGCGCCGAGCGGGGGCGCATCGGTGCGCGCGCTGATCGCCTACGAGGCGGAACGCGCCCGTGACCTGCTGAGTGAAGGCACCCCGCTGGTGGGTAGCGTCCACGGCAGACTCAAGCTGCTGCTGGCCGGATTCGTGGCCGGCGGACGCGCTGCACTCCAGGCGGTCGCGGCCGCCGATCACGACGTACTCCCTGGACCGCCCAAGCCGACCAAGCTCAGCCTGCTGCGCGAGGTAAGGGCGACATTGCGAAGAGAGGGGTGAGTCGGACCGTGGAGGCATCCGCACACACGTCCGCGCCGGTGCTCGCTGCGTATCGCTACTGCGAGGCCATCACCGGGCAGCAGGCACGCAACTTCGCCTACGGCATCCGGCTGCTGCCGGCCGACAAGCGGCAGGCCATGTCGGCGCTCTACGCCTTCTCCCGCCGGATCGACGACATCGGCGACGGCACCCTGGAGCCCGCCGCCAAGCAGCTGCGCCTGGAGGACACCCGGGCGCTGCTGGCCCGTATCAAGGACGGCCGGATCGACGAGGACGACACCGATCCGGTGGCCGTCGCGCTGTCCGACGCCGCCCGCCGCTTCCCGCTGCCGCTGGAGGGGCTCGACGAGCTGATCGACGGCGTGCTGATGGATGTGCGCGGCGCGACCTATGAGACCTGGGACGAGCTGAAGGTCTACTGCCGCTGCGTGGCCGGCGCCATCGGCCGGCTCTCGCTGGGAGTGTTCGGCACGGTGCCGGGCGCGCCGGACGCCGAGCGCGCCGCCGAGTACGCCGACACCCTCGGCCTGGCCCTCCAACTGACCAACATTCTCAGGGACGTTCGCGAGGACGCCGGCAACGGGCGTACCTACCTGCCCGCCGAGGACCTCGCCAAGTTCGGCTGCGCGGCCGGCTTCGAGCGTGCCGTGCCGCCGCCCGGCTCCGACTTCACCGGTCTGGTGCACTTCGAGGTGAAGCGGGCCCGTGCGCTGTTCGCCGACGGCTTCCGGCTGCTGCCGATGCTCGACCGGCGCAGCGGCGCCTGTGTGGCAGCGATGGCCGGCATCTACCACCGTCTGCTGACGCGGATCGCCGCCGACCCCGAGGCGGTGCTGCGCGGCCGGGTCTCCCTGCCCGGCCGGGAGAAGGCATTCGTCGCGGTGCGCGGGCTGTCCGGGCTCGACGCGCGGGCGATCGGCCGGCGGCAGGCCGTCCGGAGGCGCGGATGAGGTGCCGGGCGGCGAACGACAGCGGTGACCCCGCGTCAGCGCGGCGGGCAACCCTCCCCAGGCCGGCTGCGTCCGAGACAGCAGTACAGGGGGAGATCACATGACATCGGGAGCGACCCGAACCGACCGGCACCGCGAGCTGCCGCCCGGCCGTCCCGAAGGGGCGGCTGCGGTGGTCATCGGGGGCGGTCTGGCCGGCACGACCGCGGCGCTCGCACTGGCCGACGCCGGGCTGCGGGTCACCCTGGTCGAGGGCCGGCCCCGGCTCGGCGGACTGGTCTTCTCCTTCCGCCGCGACTCCTCCGCCGGCGAACTGTCCGTCGACAACGGCCAGCATGTCTATCTGCGCTGCTGCACCGCCTACAGCCGGTTGCTGGAGCGGACCGGCGCCGCACATCTGGTGCCCCTCCAGGAGCGGATGGACGTCCCGGTCCTGGACGCCGACCGGATGCGGCTCGGCCGGCTGCGCCGCACCGCGCTGCCGGTCCCGCTGCACCTCGCCCGGAGCCTCGCCGGCTACCCGCATCTGTCCCCCGCCGAGCGGGCCGGGGTCGTCCGCGCCACCCTCGCGCTCAAGGGCCTCGACCCGGCCGACCCCGCGCTGGACGGTCTGGACTTCGGCAGCTGGCTGCGCCGGTACGGCCAGTCGGCCCGGGCGATCGAGGCGCTGTGGGACCTGGTCGGCATCGCGACCCTCAACGCCCGGGCCGGTGACGCCTCGCTGGGCCTGGCCGCCAAGGTCTTCAAGACCGGGCTGCTGTCCGCCCCCGGCGCCGCCGACATCGGCTGGTCCCGCGTCCCGCTCGGCGACGTCCACGACACCCTCGCCCGTACGGCCCTGGAGAAGGCCGGGGTCCGTATCGCCCTGCGCACCCGCGCCGGGGCGCTCGCGCGGCGGGACGGCGGCTGGCAGGTGTCGGTGGAGAACGGCCCGCACGGCACCGAGCAGCTCACCGCGGACACCGTCGTCCTCGCCGTACCCCAGCGCGAGGCGCACGGCCTGCTGCCCGACGGGGCGCTGGACGGCAAGGACCGGCTGCTGGACATCGGCACCGCTCCGATCCTCAACCTCCATGTCGTCTACGACCGCAAGGTGCTGCGCCGCCCCTTCTTCGCGGCGGTCGGCTCGCCGGTCCAGTGGGTCTTCGACCGCACCGACGCCTCGGGGCTGACGCGGATCGCCGGGAACGAGCGCTGCCAGTATCTGGCGGTCTCGCAGTCCGCCGCGCAGGAGGAGATCGACCAGCCGGTCGCCAAGCTCCGCGCCCGCTACCTGCCCGAGCTGGAGCGGCTGCTGCCCGCCGCCCGGGGCGCCAGGATCCGCGACTTCTTCGTCACCCGCGAGCGCACCGCGACCTTCGCGCCCGCCCCGGGCGTCGGCAGGCTCCGCCCCGCCGCCCGCACTCAAGCTCCCGGCCTGTTCCTGGCCGGTGCGTGGACCGCCACCGGGTGGCCCGCGACCATGGAAAGCGCTGTTCGCAGCGGCACTGCCGCCGCTCGCGAGGCACTCAACGAACTCGGCTTCCCCCAGGGCCAGTTGCCTCAGGAGGCGGCATGACTACGAGTACGAGCGCTCGCACGAGCACGAGCGTCGGAAACAGAGGAGAAACCGTGAACCCGGCTTCCCCAGCTATCGACACCGAGAGCGTCACCGCTCTGCTGGAGCGCGGGCGGACACTCGCCACCCCCGTGCTGCGTGCGGCCGTGGACCGGCTCGCTCCTCCCATGGACACCGTCGCCGCCTACCACTTCGGCTGGATCGACGCCGAGGGCCACCCCACCGCGGGTGACAGCGGCAAGGCGGTGCGGCCCGCGCTCGCGCTGCTGTCGGCCGAGGCCGCCGGTGCGGCCCCCGAGGTCGGTATCCCCGGGGCGGTCGCCGTCGAGCTGGTGCACAACTTCTCGCTGCTGCACGACGACCTCATGGACGGCGACGAGCAGCGCCGGCACCGCGACACGGTCTGGAAGGTGCACGGCCCCGCGCAGGCCATCCTCGTCGGTGACGCGCTGTTCGCGCTTGCCAACGAAATACTGCTGGAGCTCGGCACGGTCGACGCCGGCCGCGCCACCCGCCGGCTCACCCTGGCCACCCGTAAGCTGATCGACGGTCAGGCCCAGGACATCTCCTACGAGCACCGCGAGCGGGTCACCGTCGAGGAGTGCCTGGAGATGGAGGGCAACAAGACCGGTGCGCTGCTGGCCTGTGCCGTCTCCATCGGCGCGGTCCTGGGGGGCGCCGACGACCGCACCGCCGACACCCTGGAGAAGTACGGCTACCACCTCGGCCTCGCCTTCCAGGCCGTCGACGACCTGCTCGGTATCTGGGGCGACCCGGACGCCACCGGCAAGAAGACCTGGAGCGATCTGCGTCAGCGCAAGAAGTCGCTGCCGGTCGTCGCCGCGCTGGCGGCCGGTGGCCCGGCCTCCGAGCGTCTCGCCGAGATCCTGGCGGCCGACGCGAAGAAGAGCGAGACCGAGATTGCCGACTTCACCGAGGAAGAGTTCGCCTCCCGCGCGGCCCTCATCGAGGAGGCCGGCGGCCGCGAGTGGACCTCCCAGGAGGCCCGCCGCCAGCACGCCACCGCCATCGCCGCACTGGACGAGATCACCATGCCGGAGCAGGTCCGTGCCCAGCTCGTCGCGCTCGCGGACTTCGTCGTCGTACGACAGAGATGAGCAGTATCGACACCGAATAGTTCGCAGTCGCCGGCCGGTGCTGGGGGCACTCCCCCAGCTACCGCTGGGCGGTGCCCCCACCCACGCCTTTAGGACAGTGGGGGACGGGCGCCGGCCGACGGAATCCCTGAGCACGCTTTTCACAGTTCACTGCCGAAGGGGAAGCCATGACAGCGACGACCGACGGAAGCACCGGGGCACTGCCGCCCCGGGCCCCCTCGGCCAGCGATGCCACCGCTGAGAAGACCGCCACCCAAGCGCACCCGCGCACCGCCGTACGGCAGGACACGGTGGACGCCGCCCGGCGCGCGACCGCACGCGCCACCGACTATCTGCTGTCCGTCCAGGACCCCGCCGGATGGTGGAAGGGCGACCTCGAGACCAACGTCACGATGGACGCCGAAGACCTGCTGCTCCGTCAGTTCCTCGGAATCCAGGACCCGAAGCTCACCGAAGCCGCCGCCCGCCACATCCGTGGAGAGCAGGGCGCGGACGGCACCTGGGCCACCTTCTACGGCGGGCCCGGTGAACTCTCCACCACCATCGAAGCCTATGTCGCCCTGCGGCTCGCCGGGGACGCCCCGGACGCACCGCACATGGCCCGGGCCGCCGCCTGGATCCGCGCGGAGGGCGGGATCGCCGCGGCGCGGGTCTTCACCCGCATCTGGCTGGCGCTCTTCGGCTGGTGGAAGTGGGACGACCTGCCCGAACTCCCCCCGGAGCTCCTCTACTTCCCCAAGTGGTTCCCGCTCAACATCTATGACTTCGGGTGCTGGGCGCGCCAGACCATCGTGCCGCTGACCATCGTCTCGGCCAAGCGCCCGGTCCGCCCGGCGCCGTTCGCCCTCGACGAGCTGCACACCGATCCGCGCCGTCCCAACCCACCGCGGCCGCTCGCCCCCGCCACCAGCTGGGACGGGGTGTTCCAGCGCCTCGACAAGGCGCTGCACCTCTACCACAAGGTCGCCCTGCGCACGCTGCGCCGTGCCGCGATGCGCTCCGCCGCCCGCTGGATCATCGAACGGCAGGAGAACGACGGCTGCTGGGGCGGCATCCAGCCCCCCGCCGTCTACTCCGTCATCGCCCTGCACCTCTGCGGCTACGACCTCGACCACCCCGTGCTGCGCGCCGGTCTGGACTCCCTCGACCGGTTCGCCGTATGGCGCGAGGACGGTCCCCCTGGGCCCGACGGCACGGGTGGGGGGCCCACCCGCATGATCGAGGCATGCCAGTCCCCGGTCTGGGACACCTGTCTGGCGACCATCGCGCTGGCCGACGCCGGAGTGCCCGCCGACCACCCGCAGCTGGTCAAGGCCGCCGAGTGGATGCTCGCCGAGCAGATCGACCGGCCCGGTGACTGGAGCGTCAAGCGGCCCCAACTCCCGTCCGGGGGCTGGGGTTTCGAGTTCGAGAACGACAACTACCCGGACATCGACGACACCGCGGAGGTGGTGCTCGCGCTGCGCCGGGTCCAGCACCCCGATCCGCCGCGGGTCGAGGCCGCGGTCCGGCGGGCGGTGCGCTGGAACCTCGGTATGCAGTCCAGGAACGGGGCCTGGGGCGCCTTCGACGTCGACAACACCAGCCCGTTCCCCAACCGGCTGCCGTTCTGTGACTTCGGGGAGGTCATCGACCCGCCGTCGGCCGATGTCACCGCCCATGTCGTCGAGATGCTCGCCGACGTCGGCCGTACCCACGATCCGCGCACCCGCCGCGGGCTCGCCTGGCTGCTGGCGGAACAGGAGCCCGACGGCTCCTGGTTCGGCCGCTGGGGCACCAACTACCTCTACGGCACCGGATCGGTGCTCCCCGCGCTGGCCGCGGCCGGCGTCCCCGCCTCGCACCCCGCGGTCCGCCGGGCCGTGCGCTGGCTGGAGCGGGTGCAGAACGACGACGGCGGATGGGGCGAGGACCAGCGGTCCTACCAGGACAAGGAGCGGTGGGCGGGGCGCGGCGCCTCGACCGCCTCGCAGACCGCCTGGGCGCTGATGGCGCTGCTCGCGGCCGGGGAGCGGGACAGCGAGACGGTACGGCGCGGGGTGCACTGGCTGACCGCGACGCAGCGTGCGGACGGGTCCTGGGACGAGCCGTACTTCACCGGCACGGGCTTCCCCTGGGACTTCTCCATCAACTATCACCTGTACCGCCAGGTCTTCCCGCTGACGGCCCTGGGCCGCTACCTCGGCGGGGGACCGGCCGGCGCGCCGGTGGAGTCCTGATGACCGGCCGGCCCCCGACGGACGCGGAGCCGCCGCTGCTGATCGCCTGTGCGCTCGGCATCGAGCGGTTCGCGCTGCGCCGCGGGGGAGCGGCGGGGGAGGCCGGCCCGCGCGTGGTCACGCTCCGCACCGGCATGGGCCCCCAGGCGGCCGAGCGCGCCCTCACCGAAGCGCTGCGTGCAGGGTCGGTCACCGAACGTTCCCCCGTCGTCGCCAGCGGCTTCTGTGCCGGCCTCGCCCCCGGGATGCGCCCCGGGGACGTGGTCGTCGCCGAGGCCACCCGCGGGCACCACGCCGCCGCGCCGGAGACGCCCTGCCGGGACAACGGCCCGCTGCTCCGGGCTCTGCGGGAGCGCGGTCTGACCGTGCACAGCGGGCTGCTGTGCGGCTCCGACCACGTCGTACGGGGTGCGGAGCGGGCCGAGCTGCATGCCGCCGGGGCGGTCGCGGTGGACATGGAGTCCGCCGCGACCCTCCGTGCCGCCCGGGCCGCCGGCCGCCGTCCGGTTGCGGCCGTCCGGGTGGTCGTGGACGCTCCAGAACATGAACTCGTACGCATCGGCACCGTGCGCGGTGGAATATCGGCCTTCCGAGTGCTGCGCTCCGTACTTCCCGTTTTCCACGAATGGCACCGTTCTTTGCTGCTCCCCTGGAGGTGAGCCAGATGGCCATGCCGCTCCGTCAGTCCATCCGGGTCGGTACCTATCTCTTTGAACAGAAGGTGATCCGGCGGCGGGAGAAATTCCCGCTCATTGTCGAGCTGGAACCGCTCTTCGCCTGCAATCTCAAATGCGAGGGCTGCGGGAAGATCCAGCATCCGGCGGGTGTGCTCAAGCAGCGGATGCCGGTGGCGCAGGCGGTCGGGGCGGTGCTGGAGTCGGGCGCGCCGATGGTCTCCATCGCCGGTGGTGAGCCCTTGATGCACCCGCAGATCGACGAGATCGTACGGCAGTTGGTGGCGAAGCGGAAATACGTGTTCCTGTGCACCAACGCCATGCTGTTGCGCAAGAAGCTGGAGAAGTTCACCCCCTCGCCGTATTTCGCGTTCGCGGTGCACATCGACGGCATGCGGGAACGCCACGATGAATCCGTCGCCAAGGAAGGAGTTTTCGACGAGGCGGTGGCGGCGATCAAGGAAGCCAAGCAGCGCGGCTTCCGGGTCACCACCAACTCCACCTTCTTCAACACCGACACCCCGCAGACCATCATCGAGGTCCTCAACTTCCTCAATGACGACCTCCAGGTCGACGAGATGATGCTGTCGCCCGCCTACGCCTACGAGAAGGCCCCCGACCAGGAGCACTTCCTCGGCGTCGACCAGACCCGGGAGCTGTTCAAGAAAGCCTTCGCCGGCGGCAACCGGCGCCGCTGGCGGCTCAACCACAGTCCGCTCTTCCTGGACTTCCTGGAGGGCAAGGCGGACTTCCCGTGCACGGCCTGGGCGATCCCCAACTACTCGCTGTTCGGCTGGCAGCGCCCCTGCTACCTGATGAGCGACGGCTACGTCCCGACGTACCGGGAGCTCATCGACGAGACCGACTGGGACAAGTACGGCCGCGGCAAGGACCCGCGCTGCGCCAACTGCATGGCGCACTGCGGCTACGAGCCGACCGCCGTCCTCGCCACCATGGGCTCGCTGAAGGAGTCCCTCCGGGCGGCCAGGGAGGCCGTCGCGGGAAACCGCAGTTGACCCGTCGAGCAGGGGGAGCCCCTCGTCACGGCTCCCCGGCGCACCGGTCCGGCCCGGCTCACCCGTCGTGCGGCGGATGAGCCGGGCCGGACCGGACCCGTGAGGAGAAGCAGTCGTGACCGGATTCGACCTGACCAAGCTGCTCGCCGAGCGCGGCGACGAGCGCTACGACCTGCACACCCGCCATCTCAACCACCAACTGCCGCGGATGCTGCACACCATCGGCTTCGACAAGGTCTACGAGCGGGCCGAGGGCGCCTACTTCTGGGACGCCGACGGCCAGGACTACCTGGACATGCTCGCGGGCTTCGGGGTGATGGGCCTCGGCCGGCACCACCCCGTCGTCCGGCAGGCGCTGCACGACGTCCTGGACGCCCAACTGGCCGATCTCACCCGCTTCGACTGCCAGCCGCTGCCCGGCCTGCTCGCCGAGAAACTGCTGAGCCACGCACCCCATCTCGACCGGGTCTTCTTCGGCAACAGCGGCACCGAAGCCGTCGAGACCGCGCTGAAGTTCGCCCGCTACGCCACCGGCCGTCCCCGCGTCCTCTACTGCACCCATGCCTTCCACGGCCTGACCACCGGCTCGCTCTCCGTCAACGGTGAGGACGGCTTCCGGGACGGCTTCGCCCCGCTGCTGCCGGACACCGCCGTCGAGCTGGGTGATCTGGCCGCGCTGGAACGGGAGTTGAAGCGCGGCGACGTGGCGGGCTTCGTGGTCGAGCCGATCCAGGGCAAGGGTGTCCACGCGGCCCCGCCCGGCTTTCTGCGCGCCGCCCAGGAACTGCTGCACCGGCACAAGGCCCTGCTGATCGCCGACGAGGTGCAGACCGGCCTGGGCCGCACCGGTGACTTCTTCGCCTACCAGCACGAGGACGGTGTCGAGCCGGACCTGGTGTGTGTGGCCAAGGCGCTGTCCGGCGGCTATGTGCCGGTCGGGGCGACGCTCGGCAAGGACTGGATCTTCAAGAAGGTCTACTCGTCCATGGACCGGGTGCTGGTGCACTCCGCCAGCTTCGGAGCCAACGCCCAGGCGATGGCCGCCGGCCTGGCGGTGCTCACGGTGCTGGAGGACGAGCAGCTGGTGGCCGGCGCCCGGCGCACCGGCGACCTGCTGCGCTCCCGGCTGGCGGAGCTGATCCCCCGCTATGAGCTGCTGCACGAGGTGCGGGGCCGCGGCCTGATGATCGGCATCGAGTTCGGCCGCCCCAAGTCCCTCGGGCTGCGCAGCCGCTGGACGATGCTCCAGACGGCCCGCAAGGGGCTGTTCGCGCAGATGGTCGTGGTGCCGCTGCTCCAGCGCCACCGCATTCTGACCCAGGTCTCCGGTGACCATCTGGAGGTCATTAAGCTGATTCCGCCGCTGATCATCGGCGAGCGGGAAGTGGACCGTTTCGTCGAGGCGTTCACGGCCGTCATGGACGACGCCCACGGGGGCGGCGGCCTGATGTGGGACTTCGGGCGGACGCTGGTCAAACAGGCGGTCGCCAACCGCTGACCACGCCGATGGGGGATCGCACATGGTGGCCGAGGCGACGGCGCGGGCCGTCAACGACATGACGGCGCGCTGGGCGCGCGAGGCGGTGGGGGAGCGGAACTCCGTCCTGACCGCGGCCGGCGTCTGGCCGCTGCTGGCCCTGCTCGCCGGGCCGGCCGAGGGTCCGGCCCGCAAGGAACTGGCCGAAGCGCTCGGCACCGAGGCGGAGCACGCCGTCCGCGAAGGCCGGGAGCTGCTCGACGCACTGACGGCGGCGGACGGCGTCGATGCCGCGGTGGGCCTGTGGGCCCGCCGCACGCTGACCCTGCACCCGGAGTGGCTGGCCGGCCTGCCGCCCACCGCACACGGGGAGCTCACCGGCGACCTCGCCGCGGACCAGAGCGCGCTGGACGCCTGGGCGAGGCAGCACACCGACGGCCTGATCGAGCGGATGCCGGCCCGGCTCGCCCTCGACACCCTGCTGGTCCTGGCCAGTGCGCTGCTGGTGCGCACGACCTGGACCGAGCCGTTCGACGAGTTCCCCGCCCGGCCGTCCGAAGGGCCGTGGGCGGGGCGGGAGTTGACGGCGCTGAGCCGTTCCGGGCGGGACATGGAGCAGGTGCGGGTGCACGACACCCCGGCCGGTCCGCTGACGGACGTACGGGTCGCGGGCGACAACGGACTCGATGTCCATCTGCTGCTCGGCGGGCCGGACATGCCGGGCGGTGAGGTGCTGCACCACGGTGTCGCGGCGCTCGGCGGCGGCTGTCCGACGGTGTCCGGTACGGCGCTGACCGACGGCGCCGGCCCGGGGCTGCGGGTGACGACCGTGCCGAGCTACGACACGGCCCCGAGCCTGCACCTCACCACCACCGGGTGCACCGTCGGCGCCGAGCACGATCTGCTGGAGCGGGCGGACCTCTTCGGGCTCACCTCCGCCACCGACACCTCGCGCGGACACTTCCCCGGCGTCAGCGACCAGCCGCTCGCGGTGTCGGCCGCCCGGCAGGCGGCGACCGCGACCTTCGGTCCGCTGGGTTTCCGGGCGGCCGCGGTCACGGTCCTGCCGGCCGCCGCGGCCGGCGCGCCCATGGAACCGCCGTACCGGGCCCAGCGGATCTCGGCCCGCTACGACCGGCCGTTCGGCTTCCTCGGGGTGCACCGGGCCTCGGGTCTGGTGCTGGTCGCGGGGTGGGTGGCCACGCCGTGAGCGGGCGCCGCCCCGTCAGTCCGTCAGCAGCCGGTCCCGCAGCCGCTCGCGGACGGCGGGCGTCAGCTTCAGACCGTCGGTGAGGTACTTCTCCGTTGAGCCCCAGGTCCGGTGGATCGCGTCGTAGGCGGCCGTGAGGTAGTCGGTGTGCGCGCCGAACAGCGGCGAGAGCAGCTCCATGACCTCCTGCGACATCCCGACCGCGGAGTTGTCGGAGCGGCGGATCTTGTAGCGGCGGTGGGGGTCGTTGGACTTGAGGTAGTCCGCCTCGATCGCGTCCCGCTCCACCCCCACCGCGAGCAGGGTCACCGCGACGGACAGCCCCGCCCGGTCCTTGCCGGCCGCGCAGTGCATCAGCGCCGGAACGCTGTCCTCGGCGAGCGCATGCAGCACCCGGCTGTGGTCTTCGGTGCGGGTGGTGATGATGTGGCGGTACGTCGCGGCCATACGGGCCGCGGCCTTGCCGTCGCCGAGCGCGGAGCGCAGCTGCTCCAGTTCGCCGTCGCGCACCATCGCCCAGAATTCCGCGCCGTCGGCCGGGTCGGTGAGCGGAATGTTCACATTGCGCACGCCGGGCAGCGTGACATCGGGGCCTTCCAGCTTGATGTCCGAGGAATTGCGGAAATCGAAGATGGTGTGCAGCCCGAGACCGGCCAGAAAAGCGGCGTCGGTCTCGGTCGCATGGGCGAGGTGGCCACTGCGGAACAGCCTGCCCTCCCGTACGTGACGCCCGTCCACGGTCGGCAGACCGCCCACATCGCGGAAGTTGCGGACCTCCGTGAGCTCGGGCTGGGCCTGTGGGACCTGCGGCGTCTGCTGCGTCACGGGCGCGCTCCTCGGGTTCGGCCGCCGACGCTGCTCGTCGACGAGGCGGGGCACCTCC
Organism: Streptomyces sp. NPDC127097; assembly: GCF_042724075.1. Lineage (NCBI taxonomy): Bacteria > Bacillati > Actinomycetota > Actinomycetes > Kitasatosporales > Streptomycetaceae > Streptomyces > Streptomyces sp. NPDC127097. Next base: position 29,277 of record NZ_JBHXFI010000055.1, read on the forward strand.
GACGATACGACATTGATGCAATAGGCAATCAGGTCATTGCGGTGACGTTCTGACGCGCCATGGAGCGCCCGGAGAGCAAGGTGCGACCGACCATTATTCCGACTTGAGCAGAATTTGACCTGGTGGCATTAATCACCCCTCGTCAACCCCTGGTTACGGTGGCGTAAGTCACTTCTTGAGGTGAAGTATGTCCTGACGTGGCAGACGATTCGAAGTACTTCAGCAACGGCGCCCTCGGCGCCATCGGGTCGTACGCAGCCGTCGGGGACAGCTTCACAGAGGGGGTCGGGGATCCCGGCCCTGACGGGGCGTACATCGGTTGGGCGGACCGGCTCGCGGTCCTGCTCTCGGACCAACAGGCGGAGGGCGACTTCCGCTATGCGAATCTCGCGGTCAGGGGCCGGCTCCTGGACCAGATCGTGGAGGAGCAGGTGCCCCGGGCGAAAACCCTCGCCCCCGCACTGGTGACGTTCTGTGCCGGCGGCAATGACATCCTGCGGCCGGGCTCGGACCCGGACGCGGTCGCCGAGCGCTATGAGGCGGCGGTCGCCGATCTGCGGGAGGCGGTCGGCACGGTCCTGCTCTGCACCGGTTTCGACACCCGCGGAGTCCCCGTCCTCAAGCATCTGCGCGGCAAGATCGCGACGTATACGGCGCATGTCCGGGCCATCGCGGACCGGCACGACTGCCCGGTCCTGGACCTGTGGTCGCTCAAGTCGGTGCAGGACCGGCGGGCGTGGAGCGATGACCGGCTGCATCTGTCCGCCGATGGGCACACCCGGGTGGCGCTGCGCGCGGCGCAGGTGCTCGGGCTGCGGGTGCCGGCCGATCCGGACCAGCCCTGGCCCCCGGAGGCGGAGCGCTCGGCCGCCGACGCGCGGCGGGACAACATCCACTGGGCGCGGGAGCATCTCGTGCCGTGGATCGGACGCCGGCTGCGCGGGGAGTCCTCCGGTGATCATGTCGAGCCCAAGCGGCCCGATCTGCTGCCGCTGTAGGGCGGCCGCGGGCCGGGAAGGGCCCGTGGCATGACTGAGGCCCCGATTCCGTGGATGCGGAGCGGGGCCTCAGTGGGCGAGGGAGGAGTACGGCAGGTCGGCCCAGACGACCCGGCCCTGACCGCTGTCGGTGGGCCGTGATCCCCAGCTCTCGGACAGTGCGCCGACGAGGAACAGCCCTCGTCCGCACTCCTGGTCCACGCTGCCGGGCTGGATGTGCGGCGCCGAGTCCTGGGGGCCGCCCTGGTCCGTGATCTCTATGCGTATGTGCGCGCCGAAGAGCGCGAGCTCGCAGCCGACCTTCTCGCTGTCGGTGTGCCGTACCGCGTTGGTGAACAGCTCGGAGACCACCAACTCCACGTCGTCGCGGACTTGTTGATCCGCGCCCCACTCGCACAGCAGCGCACTGACGCGTCTGCGCGCCTCGGGAACGGACGTGCGTCGCGCCGGCAAGTGGAACGCGTCCTGCGGGTACTGGGCGACAAAGCCGCCACAGCGCCCTAACGAAGGAGCGTTGTTGGAGGAAGCCACGCCGTAACTATGTGCGATGTCGGTCACCAATGGCAAGGATCAGTCTGTAATTTGCAGAATCGGAAGTGCAGTCTGTTCGTTGATGCTGACGGCATGACACACTGCTGACCGTTGAAGTCAGTTGGAGGCGATCGAACGTGGCGGACCCACGGTCGGCAGGGGCACCCACCGTCCTGCGGGTGGTGCTCGGCAAGCGGCTACAGGACCTGCGTGAGAAAGCGGGCCTCTCCTTCGAGCAGGCCGCCGCGGCCCTCGATGTGACCCACGCCACCATACGGCGGATGGAAAAGGCCGAGGTCGGACTCAAGCTCCCCTACGTCGAGAAGCTGCTGGCGACCTACGGCGTCACCGACGAGAAGGAGATCGAGGGCTTCGTCACCCTCGCCCGCGAGGCCAACAAGCCCGGCTGGTGGCACCGGTTCCGCGATGTCCTGCCCGAGTGGTTCAGTGCGTTCGTCAGCCTGGAGAGCGAAGCCAACCTCATCCGGGCCTACCAACCGCACTACATCCCCGGGCTGTTGCAGACCGAGGACTATGCCGCCGCCGTCCTGAAGGCCGGGATGCCGCATGCCTCCGCGATGGATATCGACCGTATCGTCGCGCTGCGCATGGAGCGCCAGTCCCTGCTGACCCGTGACCACGCCCCGATGCTGTGGGTGGTCATGGACGAGACCGTGCTGCGGCGCCCGATCGGCGGGCCGAAGGTGATGCGCGACCAGGTCACCCGGCTCATGGAAGCCACCGCGCTGCCGAACGTCCGGCTCCAGATCATGCCCTTCGCCGCGGGCCCGCACCCCGCCATGTACGGCCCGTTTCACATCTTCCGCTTCCCGATCCCGGAACTCCCGGACATCGCATACGCGGAAAGCCTCGTCGGAGCCGTGTACTTCGACCAGCGCAACGACGTCTCGCAGTTCCTGGAGGCCCTGGACCGGATGTGTGCGCAGGCCGCGCCGGCACACACCACCAAGGCCATTCTGGGTGGCTTTCGCAAGGAGATCTGAACCATGGATCGCATACGCATCTACAACGGCATGCCCGCCAAAGAACTGGGCACCGAGGGCTGGCACAAGCCGTGGAGCGGCGGAAACGGGGGCGAGTGCGTCGAGGCCATGCGGCTGGGGGACGGCCGGATAGCGCTGCGGCAGTCGACCGACCCGGACGGCCCGGCCCTGATCTACACCCACCACGAAATGGTGAGTTTCATCGAGGGCGCGAAGGCCGGCCACGCCGACTTCCTGCTCGCGGCGGCGCCGGGCCGGCGCACCGAACGGAGGACGGCATGAGCGAGCCGGGCATACCCCAGGCGGAGCCGGACGGTGAGCTCCCGGAGATGGGGCCGTACGTCCAGGGGCCGGAGCACTCGGGCTTCTCGGCCGCGGAGATCGACACCAGCCGGCCGCACCCCGCCCGGATGTACGACTACTACCTCGGCGGCTGGGACAACTACGAGGTCGACCGGGTGGCCGCGGAGCGGGTCATCGAGGTCCACCCCCAGGTCCGGCTCAGCGCCCGCGCCAACCGCGCGTTCCTGCGACGGGCGGTGCGCGAGCTGGTCGCCGGCGGCATCCGCCAGATCATCGACATCGGCACCGGCATCCCCACCTCGCCCAACACCCATGAGGTGGCCCGCGAGACCGCTCCCGACACCCGCGTGGTCTACGTCGACAACGACCCGATCGTCGCCACCCACGCCGGGGCCCGGCTGACCAACACCGAAGGCACCGGCTTCGTGCTCGGCGATGTCCGCGACCCCAAGGCGCTGCTGGACCACCCCACCGTCCGGGAGCTGATCGACTTCGACCGGCCGGTGGCGCTGCTGCTGGTGGCCGTACTGCACTTCATCCGGGACGACGAGGACCCCGCCGCGCTCATCGCCACCCTTGCCGAGGCGCTCCCCGCGGGCAGCCATCTCGTCCTGACCCATGCGACCGGTGAGCCCTATGAGGACTACGCGGCGGGCCGCACCGACGAGCGGGCGCGGGACGGCGTGGTGAACGTCTACAAGAGCGCCACCGCCACCCTCAATCTGCGGTCGAAGGCCGAGGTCGAGCCGCTCTTCGGGCCGTTCGCCCTGCTGGAGCCGGGCGTCGTACGGGTGCCGCTGTGGCGGCCGGACGGCCCGGTGCCCGGCGCGAAGGAGCTCAACGACACCATTTTCTACGGCGGAGTGGGCCGCAAGGGCTGACCGGCCGGGGCGACCCGGCCGGTCCGTGCTCCGTCGGCCGCTACGCCCCCGTGGGCGACACCTGGGCATCCGGCGGGCCCGGGATCCGGTGCCCGTCACCGCCCGGCGCCGCCGTGACCGGGGCCGTCGGCTTGCCGCGGAGGGCCGCGTGCAGCTCCTCCCGCCCGACGAGGGCGGTGTGGGTGCCCCGGGAGGTACAGGCGTACGCCCCCGCGACGGCGCCCAGGCGCGCACACTCCTCCAGGCTCCGGCCCGCGAGCCTGCCGTAGAGGAAGCCGCTGGTGAAGGCGTCGCCCGCGCCATTGCTGTCCACGACGGGGCCGGGCGGGACTGCGGCCGGCACCGGGCGTGGGGTGCGGTCGTCGGCGCTGAGGAGGTAGGCGCCGCCCGCACCGGCCGTGGCGATCACCGCCTCGGCGCGCCCCTCGTGCAGGATCTCCCGCATCACCGACGCGATCCGTTCACCCGCTCCGGCCGTACTGAGGAACACCAGGTCGGAGCGGAGCGCGAACTCCCGGTGATGGTCCGTCAGCCCGTCCCAGTCCTGGAGATCCGTGGAGACGGGGAGGCCCAGCTCCTCGATGTCGTCGTACAGAAAACGGGCGAAGTTCATGATCGACAGATGGACGTGGCGGGCGCGGCGCAGCGGCGGCAGATAGTGCTCCGGCGGCATCCGCAGCTCGGCTGGCTCACGGGCGTCGTAGAACGACATCCGGCGGCCGTCGGGAGCGACGAGGTTGACCGCACGCCGGGTGCCGTGCGGAGAGATCAGCGGCCGGAAGTCGACGCCGCTGCCGGCCATCCGCTCGCGGACCAGAGTGCCCGGATGGTCGTCGCCGATGAAGTCCACGAACCCGGTGGTGAGCCCGAGCGCCGCGCAGCCGAGCGCGACGCCGGTGCCGGTGTGCCCCGCCCCTTCGTACAGCGGCGGGACCGCGTACGAATCGGCGAGTGGCACCGGCAGCGCGCCGACCGACACGACGGTGTCCACGCCCGACCCGCCGACGACGAGGACGTCATAGGCGTCATACGGCTCAGAAACCTGCTGGAATGTCACAAGCGTCCCTGAATCCCTTGCTGGTGAGACGAATCCCTTGCTGGTGAGACCGTTTGCGGACGAGGTGCATCCGCTGCCGGGAGTCTAGACGCAGGCTCGCCCCGTGACGGGATGTCAGAGAATCCGGTGACACGGGGGAGGAAGGGACGCACAAGTAGCCGGGCCCTGATCAGTGGCCAAGGGTGAACGGGCGACGGCGGAGGACCGCGGGAGCGGTCGGGACACCGTGAACCGGTTGATGGCAAGGGCCGTTGACACCCCTGCCGAGCACATTGAAGTGTGGGGCCGACGGTGATCGGTTTCCGCGGGCGGTGCGCAGGTGCCGGTCGGGCGAGTGGGCCGGGGACAGGAACGAACGGGCCGTACGGTGGTCGGACCACGCCGTCGGGGGAGCGAGGAAAACGGTGACAGAGCACTCCAATGGCGGGCGCACCGCGATCGTGATCGGCGGCGGGCTCGCCGGGATGCTGGCCGTCACCGCGCTGCTCGGACAGGTCGAGACGGTCACGGTCGTCGAGCGGGACCGCTATCCGGAGGGGCGCGGCTTCCGTAAGGGCGTCCCGCAGGCCCGCCATCTGCACATCCTCCTCAGCGGCGGCAGCCGCGCGCTGGAGGAGCTGCTGCCCGGCACCATCGACGCGCTCGGCGAAGCGGGCGCCCGCAGCCTGTATCTGTCCCGCGATCTGCTCACCCGTACCCCCACCGGCTGGCAGCGCCGCTTCGACGAGCGCCGGCATCGCACCCTGAGCGTCACCCGGCCGGTGCTGGACTCGGTAGTACGGGAGCGGGTGCTGCGGGCGGCGGCCGAGTCGGCCACCCGGGTCGAGGTCCTGGAGGCGACCGAGGCCACCGGGCTGACGGGGGACGCCGGCCGGGTGACCGGGGTCCGGGTGCGGTCCCGGGACGGTGCGCCGCGGTCCGGGCGGGAGCTGCCGGCCGGGCTCGTCGTGGACGCCTCGGGCCGCGGCTCCCGTACCCCGCGGTGGCTCGCCGATCTGGGCCGGTCCGCGCCGCAGGAGGAGACCGTGGACGCGGGGCTCGCCTACGCCACCCGGATGTACCGCCCCAAGGACCCGGCCACGGCGCCGGACGCGGGCGTCAATGTGCCGGGCTGGCCCGAGTGCCCGCGGGGCGCGGCGTACGTGCCCGTGGAGGACGGCAAGTGGCTGCTGACGCTGTCCGGTGTGCGCGGGCACCACCCGCCCACGGACGCGGCGGAGTTCACCGCCTTCAGCGCCACCATCGGCGACCCGTACGTCCATGAACTGCTCGCGCAGGCCGAGCCGCTGTCGCCGGTGCACGGCTTCCGCGACACCTGCAACCGCCGCCGGCACTTCGAACGGCCCGGCGCGCTGCCCGAGGGGCTCCTCGTCCTGGGGGGCGCCGCCTGCACCTTCAACCCCGTGTACGGGCAGGGCATGTCGGTCGCCGCCCTCGGCGCGCTGGCCGTGCGCAGGACGCTCGCGAACGGCGGCGGTCCGCGCCCCGGCAGCACCGCCGAGGCGCAGCGGGCGGTGGCCCGCGCCGTGGAGCCCGCCTGGGTCGCCGCGGTCGGCGCGGACCGCCCGTACGCGAGCCCCGCCGACGCCAAGGCGGGCGTCGGGGAGCGGCTGTCCACCTGGTACATCGACCGGCTGTTCGCCCGCGCCGCCATCGACCCGGTCGTCGGCGCGGCCTTCCGGGACGTCTTCTGCCTCACCGCGCCCCCCACCCGCCTCGTCGCCCCGCAGATCTTCCTGCGCACCGTCTTCCTCCCCCGCCGCCCCGGGCTGCCCGGCCCGCCCGCGGTCATCGAAGGGGTCTGATCCGCCGCGGGGACCCCCGTGGCCCCGGCGCTCCGGCCTTTCGTCCCGCCGCCGTGGCCCCGGCCGCCGTCCCGCCGACCCCCGTCACCGCAATGGACGCCTCCCGGTGGCCGCGCCGAAAGACACCCCCGGCAGGCCCGGGAAAGGTCACACCGTCCGCCAGGAATGCGACGGCCGGTCGCGCGGTTTGCGTCTGCGGGTGATGGTGTTGAGTCCGGGTGTCGTGGTGCGGAAACCGTACGACGGTGCCGAGTGGCGCGGTGTGCCGGAACCCACCGCTCATGCGGCCCGTTCACTTCGCGACCGCCCTGACCATGGAGGTGCCGTGACCGGTTCCCGACCCCGCCGCACGCGACTTTCCGCGCTGCGGCCCGCGAGCTTCGGAATCGCACCCACCGGGGAGCGGCTGGCCAGGATGCGCAGGTCGCCCCAGTTCGTGGACGGCCAGTTCCGCAATCCCGTGCCGACCAGGCAGCTGCTGCACGGCTCCGCGCTGCCGATGGCGCGTACCCAGCTGAGCCGGGAGGGCCGGCTGCGCCGGGCGCCGGTCGGCCGGATTCCGGTGTACCGTCCGACCGCCGCGGACTGGGGCCGGCCGGCGGCGTCCGGGCTGCGGCTCACCTGGATGGGCCATTCGAGCGTGCTGGCCGAGATGGACGGGCAGCGGGTGCTCTTCGACCCGGTCTGGGGCGAGCGCTGTTCGCCGTTCACCTGGGCCGGCCCCCAGCGGCTGCACCCGGTGCCGCTCGCCCTGGACGAGCTGGACCCGGTCGACGCCGTGGTGATCTCGCACGACCACTACGACCATCTCGACATGACGACGGTCCAGGGCCTGGCCGGCACCGGCGCGGCCTTCGTCGTACCGCTCGGCATCGGCGCCGACCTGGAATTCTGGGGCGTGCCCGCGGAGCGGATCACCGAGCTCGACTGGCACGAGTCCACCCGCGTCGGCGGCCTGACCCTCACGGCCACCCCCGCCCAGCACTTCTGCGGCCGCGGGCTGCGCGGACCGCAGCACACCCTGTGGGCGTCCTGGGTGGTCGCGGGCCCCGAGCACCGGATCTTCCACAGCGGCGACACCGGCTACTTCTCCGGCTTCGCGGAGATCGGCGCGGCACACGGCCCGTTCGACGCCACGATGATCCAGATCGGCGCGTACAGCGACTTCTGGCCGGACATCCACATGACCCCCGAAGAGGGCATCCGGTCCCACCTCGATCTCCACGGCGGCGAGCCGCGCGGGGTGCTGCTGCCGATCCATTGGGGCACGTTCAACCTCGCACCGCACCCCTGGGCGGAGCCCGCCGAACGCACCCTGGCCGCCGGCCGTGAGTCCGGGGTCGACACGGCCCACCCCAGACCCGGCGAGCCCTTCGAGCCCGCCGCCCCGGCGGCCGTCTATCCGTGGTGGCGGGCGATCGCGGTACCGCCCGTCCATGGCTGGCCCGCCTGGCCGTCGGCGGTGTCCCCCACCGACGTGGGCCTCGCCGCGGATCGTTGAGCCCGGGAAGCCGGACTCCTCGACGACTTGCACGCCCTGTCCCGCCCCGAGGGGCAGGCCCAGTACCGGCGGGGCGCCGCCGCGTATCGCAGCCGGTGACCGGGCGTGGGTCAGACGCCACGGTCCTGAGGCGCCGGGCGGGCCGGCATGTCCTGGCGGCCGATCCGGCGCAGGGCGAGGAGCCCGCCGACACCGGGAAGGACGGCCAGCGCCCTGGCGGCGGTGTCGATACGGTCCAGACGCCACACCGCGATCACCACGAACAGGTAGGCACAGCCGTGGAGCGGGCCCAACAGGGAACTGAGCGGCTTGAGGTGGGCGGTGGCGAGGTTGGCCAGCATCACGATCAGCGAAACGAGTTCCACCCGCGCGGCCACCCGTAGGGACCTCCGGCGCATGGTCAGGCCCCCGTGGTGGAGCCGGGCCTGATGATCATCAGGACGGTGACGGTCGCCCACAGCAGATTGAACAGGCCGGTGAGCATCGTCAGCCGGCGGGCGGTCCGTTGATCGGGCACCGGGGCCCGGGAACCGTCCGCCGCGGCCTCGACCGCGCCGACCGCGGCCTCCTGGCCAGGCAGCACCAGCAGCGCCAGAATCGCGGCGGCGCCCGCCGTGAGGACGATGGACGTGATCAGCCAGCCGCTCCCCAGCACACCGAGGCTGCCGGCGGTGGCGAACCCCAGCACGGGCACGGCGAGCCCGACGGCGGCGTAGACGCGGCAGATGCGGTGCAGGGCGCGCAGGGACGCGCGGGCGGCGAGGTCCGGCGGACCGGCCTGGGCGCGGCGCAGCGCCCTGGGGAACATACCGGCGGCGACGGTGACCGGTCCCACGGCCAGGATGGCGGCCAGAACGTGCAGGGCGAGAAAGAGCTTTGTCACGGAAGGGGGCCTCAACCTTGAGTGCGGTGCGGTGCGGTGCGGTGCGGTGCGGTGCGGGCGGCGGGTGCGGTGAGCCGGTTCACGGAGCGGCCGGTGCCGGCCCCTGGTCGCGCCAGACGACGCCCCGCCGCTCGTGGGCGAACAACTCCTCGACGGCACGGGCGATCTTGGGCCCCACCTCCCGCTCCAGCAGATAGAGCCCCAGGTCCAGGCCGGAGGTGACACCGCCCCCGGTGATCAGGTCGCCGTCGTCGACCAGCCGGGCCCGCACCACCTGCGCACCGGTCTCCGCCAGTGTCTCCAGTGCCAGGTGGTGGCTCGTGGCCCGGCGTCCCTCCAGAAGACCGGCGAGGCCGAGGAGGAGCGAGCCGCCGCACACCGTGGCGACCGTCAGCCCGGGGCGGTCCATGGCCGCCTTCAGCAGGGACGGCAGACCGGTCTGCGCGGCGCGGCCCAGCAGGACGGAGATGAACTCGTCCGGCGTCCGGGCGCCGGCGTCCTCGTCCGGCGCGTCACCGGGTGCGCCGACGCGACCGGCCGCACCGGGCACCACGACGAGGCCGGCCCGTTCCGGGTCGAGGGCGGCCGTGGCCCACAGCGTCACGCCGCCGGTGCCGCTGGCCACTTCGCGCCGCCCCTCGGCGGACACCAGCTCCACCTCCACCGCCCCGGCCGAGGCGGCACCCCCGGCGTACAGCACCTCGTAAGGCGCGATGACATCGAGCAAATCGAAGCCGTCGAACAGGACGATCTGAGCGTGCATGGGCAGTCCTTCGGGGAGCGCGACCCGGCCCGGTGCCGGGATCAGCAGCGAAGTTAGCCCGCCGTGCCCTCCTGCCCCAGTGGCACGATCGACAACTCCCAACGGAATAATGCCAGGTGCTCATCGGGGCGGATGACCAGGTGAATTCGGCCGGAGTCCGGCCCAGATGACCACCTCCGGCCCCCTGGCGGGATTCCGAGGGGCAGGTAATTTATGGCCATGCACACCGTCGCCGTCCTCGCTCTCGACCAGGTGATCCCTTTCGATCTCGCCACCCCGATCGAGGCATTCGCCCGCACCCGCCTTCCGGACGGCCGCCCCGGCTACCAGGTCCGCGTATGCGCCGAGCGGCCAGAGGTCGACGCCGGCTCGTTCCGGCTGCGGGCGCCATGGGGGCTGGACGGGCTGGCGGACGCGGACACCGTCATCGTCCCCGGGACCGCCGACCCGGCCGCGCCCCTCCCACCCGCCGTCCACGACGCACTGAACGCGGCCGCCGCCAACGGCACCCGTATCGCCTCCATCTGCACGGGCACCTTCGCTCTGGCCGCGGCCGGCCTGCTCGACGGGCTGCGCGCCACCACCCACTGGATCGCGGCCGACGCGCTGGCCGCCGCCCACCCGGCCATCGAGGTCGACCCGGACGTCCTCTACGTCGACAACGGACAGCTCCTCACCTCCGCCGGAGCCGCCGCCGGACTGGACCTGTGTCTGCATCTGATCCGCCGCGACTACGGCTCCGCGGTCGCCGCCGACGCCGCCCGGCTGTCCGTCATGCCGCTCGAACGGGAGGGCGGCCAGGCGCAGTTCATCGTCCAGCCCTATCCGTCCACCCCCCGCGGCTCCGCCCTCGAACCGCTGCTCGGCTGGCTTCAGGACAACTTGGGCCGCGATCTCGCGCTGGCCGAAATCGCCGCCCGGGCCGGTATGAGCACCCGGACCCTGATCCGCCGCTTCCGCGAACAGACCGGTACCACTCCGCTCCAGTGGCTGCACCGCGCCCGGGTGCGCCAGGCCCAGCACCTGCTGGAAACCACCACGCACTCCGTCGAACGCATCGGCACACAAGTCGGTTTCGGCTCACCGACAGCCTTCCGCGACCGCTTCAAACGCACCACCGGCGTCAGCCCCCAGACCTACCGGCGCACCTTCCGCTGAGCGCCCCGCGGGCGGCAGCCGAAGGGCCCCCTCGGCGCCCGGACGTCCCCGGGTCCGAACCGATGTCCCCGGCGCGCGGCGCGCCCACGAGCGCCGTTCGCGAGCCATCGAAAGGGGCACCGCCGGAGACCTCAACTCGCCGCGAGGGAACGGAAGTTCGGATCGACTCGCACTGATGTGCCGGTGGCGTCCACTCAGGGAGGTGGCGAGGGGTAGCGAAACCCCGAAGTGGCTCCGGACCCCACCCCGGCAACAACTAGCGTGCGTGCTCCGCGAACTGCCACGGCCGATCCGGAGGGCGCCGATGCCTACCGCATTCCCCCAGGGGACCCAGCTGTCCCAGGAGGCTCAGAGATCCCCAGGGTCCCAGGGTTCCCCGGGGGCCGCCCCCGTACCCGCCGCCGCCCGGCGGCGGGAGCGGGAGGGCGGACGACACGGCCGTGCCGCGTTCCCCGAGTCGGCCGCCGACTCGGCGATACGGTCCCGTCTGGTCCGGCTCGCCGCTGTCCCCTGCCTCCTCGTCGCCGTCCTCTGCACGGCCGTCGCCGCCTTCGTCGTTCAGGCCGGGGGCGCCCGGATCACCGGACGCGAGTGGGTGGTGCTGTGCGGCGGGCTCGCCCTGGTCTGCGTCATCGTGCTGACCGCGGGCGCCGCGGCCAACTCCGAGGCCCGGGCCACCGTCGCCCGCTACGCCCGGCTGCGCCAGGTCTGTGCCCGCAGCCAGTCCGACCTGTACGACCTCCTGGACCGCGTACGGCAGGGCGAGTGGATCCAGCGCCGCGAGCCCGACCCGGGACCGGTGCCCACCGGCGACACCCTCGACCTGCTCGCCCATGAGGTGGCCGCCGCGGGCCGGGCCGCCGAGTCCGCCGTCATCGACGCGGTCGCCATCGCCCGCAGCAACGCCAGCGGCAGCGAACAGAAGGTCGAGGTCTTCGTGAACCTCGCCCGCCGGCTGCAATCCCTGGTGCACCGCGAGATCGAGCTGCTGGACGAGCTGGAGAACCAGGTCGAGGACCCGGACCTGCTCAAGGGCCTGTTCCACGTCGACCACCTGGCCACCCGCATCCGCCGGCACGCCGAGAACCTCGCCGTCCTCGGCGGCGCCATCTCGCGCCGCCAGTGGAGCCGCCCGGTGTCCCTGACCGAGGTGCTGCGCTCCTCGATCGCCGAGGTCGAGCAGTACCCGAGGATCAAGCTGGTGCCGCCGATCGAGGGCACCCTGCGCGGCCATGCCGTCGCCGACGTGATCCACCTGCTCGCCGAACTCGTCGAGAACGCCACGATCTACTCCGCCCCGCAGACCCCGGTCCTGCTGCGCGCCCAACTCGTCACCGCCGGACTCGCGGTCGAGGTCGAGGACCGCGGGCTGGGGATGTCCGCGGACGAACAGTCGCGGATGAACGGCCTGCTGGCGGACCCCGAACACATCGATGTCGCCGAGCTGTTGAGCGACGGCCGGATCGGGCTCTTCGTGGTCTCCTCGCTCGCCCGGCGGCACGGCATCGTGGTCCGGCTCCAGAGCAATATCTACGGCGGTGTGCAGGCCGTGCTGATCGTGCCCCAGGGGCTGCTCGGCGCGGAGTCGGCCGGGGGCGACGCGAACGCGGCGTCGGCACCGCAGACCGGAGCGCCGCAGACCGGAGCGCCGCACGCCGGATCGCCGGAGACCGGCCCGGCACCCGCGCACGACGCCCTCGACGAGGGGACGTACGAGAGCGGATACCCCGTCGGCCAGCCCCCCGCCCCCGCCGCCGACGCCGGGCAGGAGCGGCACGACCGCCATGACCCCGGCCCCGCGGTCCCGCGCACCCTCGCCATTCCCGCCCCCGGGCCCGCTCCCGACCACGCGCTCGACCTGTCACCGCGCGGCTACGACGGCCGCCCGGACCCGGCCCCCGCGGACCCCGATCCCGAATCCGTCGCCACCCGGCGCCGGCTGGTCCGCGCGTCCGGCGTCCACACCCCCGACGTCCAGCTGCCTGACGCGCACACCCATGAGACCCCCGGCCCCGCCGCGCCCGCCGACCGGCCCGGCCCGGTCGTGCTGCCGCCCGCGCCGCCCGCCGTGGACAACGCCGCCCGCCCGCGGCTGCCCCGGCGGCTCAAGCAGACACACCTCGTTCCCGAGCTGCGCGGCGATCCGATCCTGCCGTCCACGACACCCCGTACGGGCCCGGAACCCGAGCACGACCCCGGGCTGATGGCCGCCTTCCGACGCGGATTCAGCCTCGGCGACGACAGCTACGCCGAGAACACCGCAGGCGGCAACGCCACCATCCCGGCCCAGGGCGGCGACCCCAGCAGCCCGGCCGGCAACGACCTGCTCTACGACCGTGACCACGACGCCCCGATGGCCCGCCCCCGAGGAGACGACCGTAACCATGGTGAGTGATGTGCGTGCGCAGGCGCATTTGCAGCCGCAGGGCGGCCAGCACACCGACCTGTCCTGGCTGCTGACCGGGCTCGTACAGCGGGTGCCGCACGCCCGGAGCGCGCTCCTGTTGTCGTCGGACGGCCTGGTCAAGGCCGCCCATGGGTTCGACCCGGACAGCGCCGACCACATGGCCGCGCTGTCCTCCGGCCTCTACTCCCTGGCCCGCAGCGCCGGTGTGCGCTTCGGGGACGGCGATGACGTCCTCCAGGTCGTCGTCGAGCTGGAGTCCACCTTCCTGTTCGTCTCCACCGCCGGTTCGGGCGCCTGCCTGGCCGTGCTCGCCGGCCGTGAGGCCGATGTGGCGGTGCTGGGCTACGAGATGTCGATGCTGGTCAAGAGCGTCCGGCCGTATCTGTCCACCCCCGCACGCCAGCAGGCGCCCGCGGGCGGTCGTTGACCATGACCGTGCGTCGCCTACGGCGGCAGGGCGGGGAGCCGTGGTACGACGACGCGGCCGGCCGGCTGGTCCGTCCGTACACCATCAGCAACGGCCGGACCCGTCCGACGGCGCACTTCGACCTGCTGACCATGGTGATGGCCACCGGCCGGCGGCCCGTCTCCTGCCAGGGCCCCGACTACGCCCAGGTGCTGGGGCTGTGCGGCGGGCCGGTCTCGGTCGCCGAGATCGCCGCCCACATACGGTTGCCCGCCGTGGTCACCAAGGTGCTCCTCGCCGACCTCGTCGACTGCGGGGCGATCACCGCGCGGGCCCCCGCAGCCGTTTCGGCAGGGCCCGCGTCCCGTACCGACCGTGCCCTGCTGGAGGCGGTGCTGAATGGACTTCGCAAACGACTGTGACCCCCGCACTCAGGGGGACCCCACGACCGACCTCTTCCCCACCGCGCTCAAGATCCTGGTCGCGGGCGGGTTCGGGGTCGGCAAGACGACCTTCGTGGGTGCGGTGAGCGAGATCGAGCCGCTCAGCACGGAGGAACTCCTCACGCAGATCAGCGTGGGGACGGACGATCTGGCCGGCGTCGAGGAGAAGAGCACCACCACCGTCGCCATGGACTTCGGCCGGATCACCCTCAGTCCCGCGCATATCCTCTACCTCTTCGGGACGCCGGGGCAGCAGCGCTTCTGGTTCATGTGGGACGAGCTGTCCAACGGCGCGCTCGGCGCGGTCATCCTCGCCGACACCCGGCGCCTGGACCAGTGCTTCGCCGCCGTCGACTTCTTCGAGCGGCGCGGCATCCAGTTCATCGTCGCCGTCAACGAGTTCGAGGGCTCCTACCGCTACGACCCGGACGAAGTCCGCAGCGCCATGGATGTCTCCCCGGACATTCCCGTCGTGCTCTGCGACGCCCGCCAAGGCGGCTCGGCCACCCACGTCCTGGTCTCGCTCGTCCAGCATCTGCTCACCCCCGCCCTCGCCGCCACCCCGGAGCTGCCATGAACCACCCCGCCTCCCGCGTCCCGTACATCTCCTACGACCCGACGCGCCACCTGCTGCTGACCCCACAGGACGACGAGGCCCCGGCGCGCGTCGCCCGGCTGCGCGCCCTGGGGATCGGTGAGTCCCCGCTGCCCGCGTTCGACGAGTTCGCGCGCAAGCTCGCCCGGACCACCCGGGCGCCGTACTCGATGGTCAACTTCATCGACGAGCGGCGGCAGTACTTCGCGGGTCTCTACACGCCCTCCCAGGACCAGGCCGTCGAGCTGGGACCGGCGCCCGCCAGTGCCCAGCCGGGCCGGGTGATGGACCGGGACCACGGCTACTGCCCGCATGTCATCGTCCGCCGCAAGGCCCTGGTGCTGGAGGACGTCTGCGACTATCCACGGTTCGCCGGCAACCCCGTCGTCGATGAGATCGGCATCCGCTCCTACCTCGGCGCGCCGCTCATCGACCGTACGGGGACGGCGCTGGGCACCGTCTGTGTCGTGGACCTCGAACCGCGCCCCTGGGGGCGGGAGGGGCTGGAGACCATCAAGTCGATGGCCGCCGAACTCGTCGAGCAGATCCACCGCATGGAGAAGCAGCAGATCGACGCGCCCTGACGCGGTCCCGACTCCCAGCCTCAGCTCCAGCCCCGGCCCCGGTGCCCGGCGGACGGCCTCTGCGCCGGACGGCCGGCCCGGGGCCGCCGCATCGGCCCTGGCCCGGGCCATCGGCCCTGGCCCGGGGCCACCGCGGCGCCGGGTCAGGGCCGGCCGCTCACCTCGGCCGGGCGAACCAGGAGTGCCGGCCCGTCGGTCCGGTGCGCTGGCCCGGCACCGTGGGCGTGGGGTCCTCGGGCCGCACCGTGACCGGCGGGTTCGTGGGGGCCTGGTCGGCGGCCTCGTCGTCCTCGGGCCACTCCGAGGGCTCCAGCCGCAGCAGATCCGCGAGCCGGCTGGACCAGTCGCCCTGCGCCCGGCCCAGGGCGAGTTCGCCCAGGCGCAGCAGCTGGATGTCGGAGGTGCCGGCCGGCGCGAAGATGTGGTGGGCGTCGCGCAGGAAACGTTCCACCGGCCGGTCGGTGAACAGCCCGCACGCGGCGTGGATGTCCATCGCGTCGCGCGCCGACTCCAGCGCCGATTCCACGTTGACCAGTTTGGCGTTCATCAGCTCCGCGTCGCACGGCAGCCCCTGGTCCAGCAGATGCACCGCGTGGTACGCGGACAGCCGGCCCAGCAGCAGCCGCGACTGGATGCGCCCGAGCTTCAGCTTGATGTTGCCGAGGTCGGCCAGCGGTTTGCCGTAGCGCTGCCGCTCCGTGCAGAACCTCGTCGTCTCGTCCAGCACCGCCTGATGGATGCCCAGCGACACGGCGGTCAGATTGGGGCGTCCGTACAGCACGCTGGAGGAGTACGCGACGGACAGCCCGTCGCCCTCCCGGCCCAGCAGATTCGCCGCCGGGACCCGGCAGTCGTCGAAGAACAGCTCACCGAAGCTGAAGCCGTGCAGGCCCATCGCGGGCTGCTGGGGCCCGACCCGGAAGCCGGGGGTGTCGGACTCCACGAGGAACGCCGAGAGGCCCTTGGAGCCCTCACCGGTGCGGACCACGACGCCGTGCAGATCGCCGACATGGCTGTTGCCGACGTAGATCTTCCGGCCGTTGAGGACGTAGTCGTCGCCGTCGCGGACCGCGGTGGAGGACATGCCCAGCACATGGCCGCCGGACTGCGGTTCGGTGACCGCGATGGTCGGCAGGCAGTCGCCGGAGGCTATGGCCGGCAGCCAGGTCTTCTTCTGCTCCTCGCTGCCGAAGTGGACGATCTTCGCGACGCCCAGCTGCGACGCCTGCACCATGGCGCCCATCGCGGCGCTCACCCGGGAGAGCTCCTCGATGATCAGGGTCTTGGCGACATGCCCGGCACCCATCCCCCCGTAGGCGCGGTGCACGGTCGCGCCTATCCACCCCTGACGGGCGATCAGACGAGACAGCTCATGGCAAACGGAACGGTTCGCCTCCATCTCGGCAATCCGGGGGCGGACCTCGCGCTCGGCGAAGTCCCGCACCCGGTGCCGGAGCGCCTCATGTCTCTGGTCCGTGAAATAGCGATGCAAGACGAGTCCCTCCTTCGCGATCTTCCCCGCGCTGGTCGCACCCCGCCTTGGGACGGCACCGGCGGTGCCGTCTCCAGCGAACGTTCCGGAAAGTGATCTTTCGCTTACCCCGTGCAATACCCGTTGGCATACCTACTGCGGGGCGCATGAAACATCAACTGGGTGTGTTCGGACGCAGAGTTGATGCGTGCGGCACCGGCGCACCACCCCCTGTGACACAACGACTGTGGCGCGGTCCCGAGGCCCCCGGAACCGCGCCACCCCACGCCTCCCCGGTCTGCTGTGACCGGGGGCCTCCTCCGTCAGTCCGCCTCCCCGCAGCACGACTCGCGGCGCTGCTGCCGGCCCACCTCCAGCCAGTCGGTGGCGGCCGCTCGCAGGGCGGGGCCGGCGGGGGCCGGGAAGGAGTCGACGAGGGTCTGTTGTGCGAAGAGGCGGCGGCCGCCGCGGAGTACCGCCGGGGTGCGGACCAGGGTGTCGAAGTCCGTGAACGGGTCGCCGTCCACCAGGGTCATATCGCCGAGCTTGCCGACCTCCAGTGTTCCCAGATCCCGCTCCGCGCCGAAGACCCGGGCGGGCAGGGCGGTCGCGGTGCGCAGCGTCCGGCTCACGCTGAGGCCGCCGCGGTGCAGCGCCCGCAGACACAGGTGCAGGCCCAGTCCCACCGGCACCAGCGGCTGGTCGGTACCCAGGGCGACCAGGCCGCCGCCGTCCAGCACCCGCCGGTAGAAGCCGACTTCGGTCGCGATGTCGGAGAGCTGGGCCGGGGTGGGCCGGAGCCGCGCGTGGTCCTTGATGAACGCGGTGTCCCAGGGCGGCATCAGCCGTTCCACCCGCGCCTCGTCGGCCAGCGCCGGATCCTCGCCCAGCAGCGCGGCCGCCGAGAAGGGGGTGGCGAGGAGGTGGAAGTCGGTGCCGGTGTAGATCTCCTCGACGTCCTGGTAGGCGTGACCGGAGCCGGATACGGCGTGGCCGAACTCCATGCGCTGGGTGGCCTGGAGGTGGGTGGTCAGGTCCTGGCCGAGCTGTACCCCCGGGCTGAGGAGATGGCTCCCGGCCCGGACCCCGAGCCGCTGGTGCGCAAACCGCGTCGCCTCTGTCATCACCCAGCCCGGCGCCCGTACATAGGTCTTGACGAAGTCCCAGTCCAGGGCCGCGCCGCGCTCCAGGGAGCGGCGCAGTCCCTCGCGGGTGCGGTGCGCCCGCCCCATGCTGTAGGCGACCCGGCCGCCGTCCAGCAGCTCCCCGCAGGTCAGCAGCCGCGGCCCGGCGAGCACCCCGGCCGCCACGGCCTCCCGGATGCGGGCCTGTTCGTAGGAGAAGCCGCCACAGGAGACGGCGGTGGTGATGCCGTAGGCGAGCTGGAGGGCGGTCTGCCGGCCGCCGTAGGTCGTCTGCCAGGGGTGCGTGTGCGCGTCCCAGAGGCCGGGCAATACGGTCCGCGCGGAGGCGTCGATCCGCCGGGCCGCGCCGGTCCGGGCCGGGCGGTGCGGTTCCACGGCGGTGATCCGCCCGTCCCGCACCACCACATCGACCTCCTCCCGTACCTCGTCACCGGTGCCGTCCCAGAACCGGCCGGCGTGGACGACGGTGTCCCGGGCGCGGGCGGGGCGGTGCTCCAGCGACAGCGGAACGGTGCGTGCCGCGCCGCCGGACACGCCGATCAGACGCAGCTTCCCGGCCGAGAGGTACAACAGCGTGCCGGAGTCCCCGGACCACGACGGATGGTCCGCGCTCTCGTCCGTCAGCCGCCGGGGCGCACCGTCCGGCGTACCGTCGGGCCGCACCGGCAGCACCCACAGCGCGGACTCGGCGATCACCGCCATCCAGCGCCCGTCGGGCGACCACACGGGGCCGGAGTCATAGCGGTCGGCGATCGAGACATGCTCGGCGAGCGGGTACAGCCGGTGCTTGCCGGTCTCGGTGTCGAGGACCCGGATGAGGTGATAGCCCTCGCGGAAGCGGCGGTTGAGCCGGTTGCGGTCGCAGTAGGCCAGATACCGGCCGTCCGGCGACCAGCTGGGGCGGCCGGGCAGCCCGCCCGCGCCCAGCGGCGCGGCCAGCACCCGTTCCCGGCCGTCGGACAGCGTCCGTACGACGAGGTTCCCCGACATGTCCAGTGCGGCCAGCCGCCCGCCGTCCGGCGACAGCGCGGGGTGCACCCGGCCGCCGGTGGCCAGCACCGTCTCCTCGCCGGAGGCGAGATCGCGGCGGCGGACCGCGAACAGCCCGTCCCGGTCGTCCGCATAGAGCAGCGCCCGCCCGTCGCAGGACCAGCTCGGCGCCAGGACGTACCGGGTGGCGCCGGCCCGGACGATGCGGCGGGGCGCGCCGCCGCCCGAAGTGGGGCCGATCCAGAGGGAGTTGAGGGCGGCGAAGGCGACCTTGCGGCCGTCGGGTGACAGCGCGGGCAGATGCACCCCGCGTACGGGGGCCGCCGCCGTCCGCTCGAAGCCGTAGTCCTTGACGCGGTAGCGGGGGCGGTCCAGCGGCAGCCGCGCGCTGAACGGGATCTGCTCGGCCCGCCCCGGGGTGCCGGCCGGGACGATCCGGAACTGCCCGCCGACGGTGAGCAGCAGCTCGTCCCGCGAGACCCAGCGCGGCGGCACCGGCTCCACATCACCGTCGACCGCGACCGGTGCGCCGTCCACCACCAGAGTGCAGGTGGGTCCCGGATGGTCCGTGGTCCGCAGGTAGGTGAGCCGCCCGTCGGGGGACAGGGCCGGCGCCATCACCTGCGCGGCCGCCGTCTCGGTGTGCTCGGTGCGTACCGCGCCGTCCCCGTCCGCCGGTACGGACGCGACCGTACGGGAGAGCAGCGCGCCGTCCGTCACCCGGCCCCGTACGAACACGATCCGCGAGCCGTCCGGCGACCAGCAGGGGTCGAAGTCCTCCCAGGCGCCGTCCTGATGGGGGCCGTCCTGGCCGGGCAGCCCGGTCACCCGGGTCAGCCGCCGGGACGCCACCTCCAGTACCCAGATCCGGTACGGGCTGCCGGTCACCGCATCGCCGCCCCGTTCGGAGGCGAAGGCGATCCGGGTGCCGTCGGGGGACCACGCGGGGCCCCGGTCGTCCCACGGGCCGTCGGTCAGCTGCTGGAGACCGGAGCCGTCGGTACCGAGCGTCCACAGGTGGAAGCTGCCGCCGCGGTAGGCGCAGACGGCGATCCGGCGGCCGTCGGGGGAGTGCACCGGGCGGGTGGGTTCCAGGTCGGGCGGGGTCAGCGGCACCGCCTCGCCACCGGTGCGGGGCAGCGACCACAGGACGTTCTGCACCTCGGCGACCAGGCGGTCACCGGCCGGGGCGAGGGAGGCCGCGCCGTTGGTGGCGGCGGTGAAGGACAGGGCGTCGCCGGATGCCTGTGCCCCGGCGGGGGGAGCGGTGACACCGGCCAGTCCGGCCGCGGCGGCGGCCGAGGCGGTGCCCTGGAGGAATCTCCGGCGGGACAGCGGCGAGGGGCGACGGGGAGCATTCTCGGGACGGTCCGTGGTGTCCAACGATCCTCCTGCGAAAGGGAGTTGCCGCACAGGTGCCGGGCAAGAACCGCCCGATCGTGCCACGCCGGGCGAACACCGGGCCACCTCCGCCACGCGCGCCCCATGGCGCACCGCCGCCCGGCGCGGAAGAGTGGGCGGCGACGACTCGTCAGCCACCGCCCCGGCAGTCAGGAGACGACGCATGCAGGCCATGCAGCAGGACTTCCACCAGGCCCCGGACGGCGCCCGGATCGCCACCTACACCTGGCTCCCGGAGGCCGGCCACCCGCGTGCCCTCGTCCAGATCGCCCACGGCGCCGCGGAACACGGCCGGCGCTACGACCGCTTCGCGCGCTTTCTCACCGGCCACGGTTATGGCGTCATCGCCTCCGACCACCGCGGTCACGGAGCCACCGCCGCCTCCACCGGCGGCCGCGGGGTGGTCGGCGAGGACGCCTGGCGGGCGATCGTCAGCGACCTCAAGGGCATCGGCGATCACGCGGCCGCCGCCCACCCCGGCCTCCCGCTGGTGCTGCTCGGCCACAGCATGGGCGCGATGCTGGCCCGCGACTACGCCCAGGAGTACGGCGCCGACCTCGCCGGGCTGATCCTCACCGGCGCCTTCCGTACCCTGCCCGGACTGGACATCGACGGTGCCGTGGCCGGGCTGGAGGAGGAGATCGCCGAGCGCGGCCGCGGTGCGCTCTCCGCCTTCATTCCGCGCACCTTCAGCTCCTTCAATGACGCCTTCACCCGCCGCACCGGCTGCGAATGGCTCTCCCGCGACGCCGCCGAGGTGGATGCCTATGTGGCCGACGAGGACTGCGGCTTCCCCTTCTCCGCCGGTCTCGCCGCCGACTGGGTACGCGCCATCCGCAAGATCAACGATCCGGCGAACCTCGCCCGGATGCCGCGCGGCCTGCCCGTCCATGTCGCCGTGGGGGAGCTGGACCCCTGCCACCAGGGGATGACCCTGGTCCATGAACTCCTGGAGGACTTCCGCTATGTGGGCACCCGCGATCTGACGTGGACGGCCTATCCGGACGCCCGCCACGAGATCCTCAACGAGACCAACCGCGAGGAGGTCCAGGACGACCTGCTGGCCTGGCTCGACAAGCACATCTGAGCCGGTAGGCCCGCGCCCCAAGCCCTCCGGGCCGGTCAGGCACGTCCTGTCAGGAACCCGGTGATCCGCTCGCGCAGGCCGCGCGGATCGAGGCCGTGTGCCGCCAGGTGCTCGTCGGGCTGTCCGTAGCGGCGCAGCTCCTGACGGCCGACGCCCAGCCCCAGCAGCCGGTGCGGCCGGTCCTCCAGCGCCTCGGCCGCCGGCCGCGTCGAGGTCCCCGCGAGATAAGGCTCCACGATCACCACCTCCGAGGTGCCGGCGGCCCCGGCCGCGGCGCGCAGCGTGGCGGCGTCGAAGGGCCGCACGGTCGTCGCGTAGAGCACGGTCAACGGCAGCCCCTCGGTCGCGGCGAGCACGCTGTCCAGCATCGGGCCGACGGCGATCACCACCCCGCCGGGCCCCTCCCGCACGGTCCGGAAGCGCGCCCCGTCCACCGCCCGGGGCGCGGCGTTGGTCTGCATGGACAGCCGGACATAGACCTTGTCGTCACCCGCCGCCGCGGCGTGCCGCAGCAGCGTCTCGGCCTCGTCCGGGTGTCCGGGAACGTGCACGGTCCAGCCGTCGAGCGTGTCCAGCAGTGCGACATCGCCGGGCGCCATATGGGTGAAGCCGCCGCTCGGCCAGTCGTAGGAGGCCCCGGCGCTCACCAGCACGCCGCCCACGCCCTGGTGGCCGAGGTCCAGCTTCAGCTGCTCGAAGGGGCGCTCCACCAGAAAGCTGGCGAAGGTGTGCATGATCGGGCGGAGCCCGGTGAGCGCCATCCCGCCGCCCACACCGATCAGCAACTGCTCACGGATGCCGACGTTCACCACCCGGTCCGGGTGCCGTTGTTCCGCTTCGGTGAAGCCGGCCGCCCCGATGTCGGCGAGGACGAGTGCCAGCCGCGGGTCCTCCGCCAGCATCCGCGAGGTGACCGAGGCGAAGCGCTCACGCATGGTGTCCATCACTGAAACCCTCTCGAAGTCTTGGTCGTATACGGGAAGACGGGGCGGCCGCTCAGGCGTCCTTGGGCTCGACACGGGCGATCACCGCATGCGGACGGCCCGGGTGCGGCGCGCTGAAGGCCGCGTACAGCGCCTCGTGGTCGCGGCCGTCCACGGTGGCCGCGGACCACCCCGCGGCCTCGAAGCGGGAGGCGATCCCGCCGTGCCAGCCATGAGTGGCGGAGGCGTTGTCGATGACCAGGGTGTGCAGCCGGTCCAGGCCCGCGGCGGCCGCGTAGGCCAGGGCCTCGTGATTGCTGCCCTCGTCCAGTTCGGCATCGCCGATCAGCACCCATACGGCCGGTCCGGGCCTGCCCTGTGCCCGCAGGCCCAGGGCGGTGCCGACGGCCAGCGGCAGCCCGTGGCCCAGCGAACCGCTGCCGATCTCGGCGCCGGGGACCAGCAGCCGGTCGGGGTGGTGGCCGAGCGGCGAGTCGTACGAGCCGAAGCCCGGCAGCCACTCGGTGGGGAAGAAGCCCTTGGCGGCCAGCACCGCGTAGTAGGCCATCGGGCCATGGCCCTTGGAGAGCAGAAAACGGTCCCGGCCCGGGTCCGTGACGGTGCCGGGGGAGACCCGCAGCACCCGGTCGTAGAGGACCCAGAGGGCGTCGAGCGTGGAGGTGGCGGCCGGGCCGTGCTTCTCATCGCCCGTCATCAGGCTCATCAGGTCCGGCAGTTCGGTGAAACCGATGCGGTCGCCGTGCGGAGCGGGCCCCGCCGGGGTGCCCGCCACGGAGTGTGTCGTCAGAGGCGTCATACGACAGAGCCTGCAACCTCAAGCGCGCTTGAGGTCAAGCGTGAGGCCGCGGGCCGGGAGATCCCCGGCC